>DASQJI010000201.1:0-14469 GCA_035631175.1 Parafilimonas sp. | reverse complement strand
GGTTATGGCTACCTGCATGTTACCATTTTTCAGAGTGTACAGATCTGTCCGTTTTCCGTCGATGGTCGCCTGGAAATTTTTTGCCGGCGGAATTAACTCGGTCTTCGACGATGAATCATTTTGCGTGCTATCTGCTGAGCTTGTATTCATATTGCTGGAATTGGTTTGACAAGCGGTAAAAAGAAAAAAGGCAATGAAAATTGCATAAGTGTTACTGGTTTTCATCTCAATTTATTTTTAATGTTGATACGATTTTAATGTTCATACGATCCCGACCGTTCATTTTTTATGATGGAGATGGAATTTGTAAAAATCCTCCTTCCCGGCTCGACGAAATCTGGTTCTATCAACGATTCCATGAAAGGGCACAAAATTAGTTTTCGATTTCGATTTATAGGGAGTTACAGCAACATGGTGTCTAATTAACAACAAAAAACCCACCAACGAATGGTGAGTCTTTAGTAACCGTCATTGATCGCTTGCCGGAACTATTATGGAGAGGTTGAAAACGGAGGACCTTGATCGAAAAATTACTACAGCAAATTCAATAACCTCGCTTTATGCACCGCTTCTGCTGCGTGCCGCGCGCCCAGTTTATCGCGGATGGTTTTTCTGTACGATTCAACGGTATTCACAGGAAGGGTGAGGAGGGCTGAAATATCGCTGGTTGAACAGCCTTCACTAATTAAGCGCAAGACCAGAAGCTCCCTGGTGGATAGCACGTCGGGTGATTTGCAAAATGAAAAATTCATAGTATTTGTTTATCGTTTACACTGATTCAAAATAGCCAGTACAAAATCAAAGCGGAAATGACCGCCTCGCTTACCCAGATAAGAAGTTTCTTTTTACCTCCAAAATAATTCCAGATGGCAAAGTCGGCAAGTGAAACGTTTGCTATAAGGAAAGGAATTATGATGAGCCAGGCTGAAAAGAGATTGCCTGAACTAATAATGGAATAAGGAAACCAAACTAGCAGGAAGAGCACAAGAAGAAGAAAAGGGGAAATTCGGGTCATCCTTTTTTGTGTTCTTTCAGCGGTGAACCTGACCTGCGCCGGTTCTACATTTTCCGCTATTAAAGTCGTCTTCATAATTGCAGTTTTTTCGATTTTCGGGAGGTGGGACCGTGGCCCGCCGGTGATAACAATTGAATTCATGAACAACATGGTACAAATGTCGGCCGCAGCAAAAGGGAATGCAATGTGTCTTCAGCCAATATCACCCGTGTAATAAACGGCTTAGCTCTCCGTCATTTAACGGAAACAAATTTGTTGGTTTAACTGTAAATAAGATTTATATTAGAGCACCCAAGATTCAAACTGGCCTTACGTCACAGCAGGTTCTTTCGTACTCAGGTTTCCATCATTGCCTGTTGTGAGTGACAATGACATATAGAATGAGCAATAATTTTACTCGGGAATAGTGAAGTCGCGAACAAAAATCACATGAATAGCAATTAACTGTGCGCTGGTTTTACAAATTCAAATACTTCGCTTATGGCCTACATACCTGGTTACACATACGACATTTTCATCAGCTATGCCCATGTGGACAATGAGACGATCTTCGGTCAACGCGACGGGTGGATAGAGCAGTTTTATAAAAACCTCAACCTGTTACTGGCGAAGAGAATGGGAAGAATGGACACCATTAAAATATGGTGGGACAATAAAAAGCTTGACGGCAGCAGGCTGTTTGACGAGTCAATTAAAGAAGGGATCAGGCAATCGGCGATCATGCTGAGCATTGTTTCGCCGGGGTACCTCGCGTCCGAATATTGCATGTCGGAGCTGCAGCTTTTCCATAAGAAATCGCAACAGGAGGCTACGGGACTAAAGGTGGGCGACCGTTCGCGAATTTTAAATATACTTCTCAATAATATCCCGTACACACAATGGCCGGCAGAGCTTGGCGGCACTACCGGCTTCCATTTCCATGATGCAGTGCAGTCTGGCGAATTTGGTGATCCCATTGACTTTAATCATCCGCACTTTACCACAAAAATGAAGGAGCTCAGAGATTCGGTGCTGGCACTGTGTGAGCGCTTTCATAACGTTCACTCTGTTTTACCGCTGACCGCTCACGCGGAACAGCAAACGCGTGAAAATTTCACGATCTTCTTTGGTGAAGTTGCGGACACATTGCGTTCGGCGCGTAAGCGGACTATCTCCGACCTGGAGAAAAAAGGGTTCAACATCATATATGGCGTTCCCCCTCCCGACGACGCTGAAGCACATGAACAGAGGGTTAAAGACGAATTGAAAAAAACGGAACTCGCGGTTCACTTGCTCGACCAATATCCGGGCAGAGATATCCCCGGTTCGGATGATCAGTGGTACTCACAAAAACAGGCAGAGTTGGCTTTGCAGTTTGCCAAATCAAAAATAGTTTGGGTGCCTGCGGAACTTGATTTTGAATCGGTAGAGGATGAGAAATATAAAATTTTTCTGCAGGAGCTTGAAACCGGAAATCGATCAGAAGGAAGTTTTGAATACATCCGGGGAGTAAAGAGTACGCTCAGCCAGGAGGTCGCGGATATTGCTGCGATATTGAAACAGGAACATGAGCGGAAAAAGGCGAAAGGCAAGATATCTGTTTTGCTCGACACACATTTCACTGACCAGGTTTACGCGATGGATGTAGGGAAAGCGTTATTGGAAAATGACATCCAGGCATTCATCAATCCGCAGGAAGATGACCCGAGGAAGAATATCAATTTGCTTGCGGAACGCATAAGCCACGTGAGCAAGCTTATATTTTTTTATGGCAAAGTTTCGAGGGACTGGGTATTAGAACGTATGAGCGCCGCACTACAGGTGATCGTTACGAATAATTATCCCATTGATGATTTTTTTATTTATCTCGCACCGCCACGAAAGGATCCCAATGAAATATCTCTCAAACAACGTTTTCTAAAGGTATCGGTGATCGATAACAGCACGAATACCAACCTTGACACCAGCGTGCTGAACACGTTCCTGAAAAATTTAAAAGGCGAATAAGGTATGAGTTTAACCCAAACTTCAAATCCGTTTGTGGGACTGCGGCCATTTGAAAGCGATGAAAGCCTTTTGTTTTTTGGACGGCAGCAGCAAACGCTGGAATTACTTCAACGGCTGCACGAAAATCACTTCGTGGCTGTTGTAGGCAGTTCCGGAAGTGGTAAGTCTTCACTCATTCGCGCCGGTCTTATACCGGCATTAAAGGCTGGCTATCTTGTTGATGATCGCGACCGATGGATGATCGCCGGTTTCAAGCCTGGCCAAAGTCCGTTGAACAATTTCGCCGCTGCCATACTTGATCAATTGAACGCCTCAAACACACACAGTGAATTGGCAACCTTCATGAGAAAAATTAAGGAAGAAGGGGCTGATGCCATCATTGAACTTCTGAAGCCTTTATGGGAAGAGCGCAGAACGAATACGTTTTTTCTCATCGATCAGTTCGAAGAAGTCTTCCGGTTCGCAAAGGGTATCGCCGGCATTGACAAAATCGACGAAGCTAACGATTTCGTGAACATTATGCTCGAGCTCTCCGAGCGTAAAGAATTGCCGATCTATATAGTAATAACGATGCGCTCCGATTTCATTGGTGATTGCGCCAGATTTTTTGGATTGCCGGAGGCGATGAATCAAAGCCAGTATTTAGTTCCGCGCCTGAACCGCGTTCAACTTAAAAGTGTCATTGAAAATCCGATCAAGCTCTATGGTGCGAAAATTAATCCGAGTTTGACCGCACGCCTCGTTAATGATCTTCATTTAACGCAGGATGAATTGCCGGTTCTGCAGCATGCCCTGATGCGTACATGGGATGTGTGGAGAAAAAAAGCAGACGCTGAAACAGCGATAGATACCAACGATTACCTGCAAACAGGCACGATGGAACATGCGTTGTCTCAGCATGCGGAAGAAGCTTTTGCTGAATTAAGCGAGCGGCAGAAGTATATCTGCGAAGTGATGTTTAAGGCGCTCACCGATAAAGAATCAGACGCCAGGGGAATAAGGAGGCCACAGTTACTAAAGGACATCGCAATGTCAGCGCAAGCGACAACGGGCGAAGTCATGGAAGTGATCAATGTGTTCAGGCGGGAGGGAAGAGCTTTTCTAACCCCATCGGCAAGTGTGATACTGAGTGAAGACTCGGTTATCGATATTTCGCATGAGAGCCTGATGCGAATATGGGAAAGATTGATAACATGGGTAGATGAAGAAAATCAGTCGAAGCAGATCTATCTCAGGTTAAGCCAGGCCGCTGAGTTGCATGAAAAGGGGCTTGGAAGTTTGTGGCGCAATCCTGAATTGGAGTTGGCGCTGAACTGGAAGCGGGATAATGCGCCCAACCAAGGATGGGCAAAGCGGTCAAACAACCTTTTCGATACGGCCATGCTTTTCCTGGAAAAAAGCAGGCTGCAGGTTGAAGCAGAAATAAAAGAAAAGGAAAGATCACAAAAACAGCGTTTACAACGCGCCCGTATCGCTGCGGTCCTGTTTTCGTTTGTAGCTATTGCTGCTTTGTTACTGGCGGCTTATGCATTCAGGCAAAAGAAGGAGGCTAACAATCAGACCGCCCTCGCCATTAAAAAAACGCGCGAAGCTTTGGAGCAGCAAAATATTGCGCTTGCTCAAAGAAAGATCGCCGACAGCAACCGGGAACTCGCGTTGCAACAAAAATTGTTGGCGCAGGAAAATGAACAGCAGGCTGTGGAGCAAAAGCAAATCGCCGACGCGGAAAAACAAAAGGCGGTAAACAGCAAACTGGATGCGCTGCATCAGCAGCAAATTGCACAGGAGCAAAAAAAATATGCGGAGCAACAAACAACGATCGCAGAAACGAATGCCGCCGAGGCGAAGAAGCAACAGCAAAATGCAGAGCAACAAACATTCGTTGCCAACGATGAAAAACAAAAATCCAATAAACTCAGGGATCTTGCTGAAAGCCGGAATCTCGCCAACGAATCCATCATACTGTTAAATGAGAATCGCGTTGATTCAAGTAAGAGCGTCGCTTTAAGAGCCTACGATCTCAACAAGATAAATGATGGGCCTGATCAGAACAGCGATATATACAATGCCCTCCAAAATAATTGGGCACGAAGTATTAATAACAAAAATCAGTACGACATTCATAAGCTTCCGGTGCGCTGTATTTCGGGGACGGCAGCCAACAATGTTATTTTTACGGCAGACGAAAGCGGCATGCTTTACCAGTCGTCGATCACCAGCAATGGTTTGCAAAAGCTAGCTGCATACCCTATAAAGGAACCGGTTCGGGCTTTGTCCGCGTCCCCGGATGGCCGAAAAATTATCGTGGCAACAGCAACAGGCAATGGAACAGTCCTTACATCTTCTGAAGGTCGCATGGCGATGGCATCCGTTTTTAAATTTTCCGGAATTCCGAAAAAAATGTGTTTTGTCGACAACGAAAATTTTATCGTGTTAAGCAGCCAGGGAATTTGGAAATACCGGCTGTCTGATCTCACTCATCCTTCGATCTTAAACGATGCCACCCTCAGTGCATTGACTGTCGGAAGAAAGGGCACCCTGTACATCGCATCAGGAGATCACGTAAAGATCTACCGGGACTGGGACCAGTTGATTGGCGATTCTTCGTTGTCATCCCAACGGTTTGATTCCAGGGTTACGAGTTTAGAAGTTGACAAAAATGAGCAATACATAGCCGCAGGAACCTACAACGGCTACGTCTGGATAAACAATTTGAGTAACGGATACGATCAATGGCACCGCGCGTTGCATTTATCAAGCGTAAATGACCTGAAGTTCGCGAACGTTGATAATGGCAAGATCCAGCTAGCCGCTGCAAGCGCCGATCAAACCATCAAGCTGATCGATGTAACATCGATACTCCAAAAGGGCGGCAAGGAAGACATCATCACGTTGCGCGGGCATACGAAATGGATATACGCCTTGTATTATACACCAGACGGCCAATGGCTGTTTTCAACAAGTGAAGATGACAAGGTGATCGCATGGAAACCAACGATGAACGGTTTATATCAGGCTTTGCAAAAATAAAATATGATAAAACTGCTTACCCGATTAAGTTGCCTGGGATTAATGCAAATGATTTCTGTTGCGGCATGGTCGCAAGATTGTGGGACCGCCACTATTGATTCAGCGATCTACCTGTATAATATTGGCCGGTTTGACGAAGCTATCAACGACCTAAACGGCTGTTTGAACAGCAAACACGCATTTTCTTTTGATCAAAGAATACAAGCTCATCATTTATTGGCGCTTTCTTATCTCGCGATCGATTCGGCGGCAAAGGCCGATGAAAGCATAGAAGAGCTCCTTCGTTTGAAAAGCAATTTTGAACCTATATTCAGTGATCCGGATCGTTTCGTCAAAGAACTCGCAATGATAAAAGCGAGACCAAACGGCATCACTATTTCTTCAGTGTCCAAGAAATCGGAAGATGTTCGTCTCGCGCCGGCGACGGCTATAGTCATTACGCAGGAAGAGATGCTGCAGCGTGGGTATAAGGATATTGTAGACGTCTTGAAAGACATTCCGGGTTTTGACATTTCCGTCTATTACGGTCAAACGTATGCCAATATATACCAACGCGGTTTACGAACTCAGTTTTCAGACAGAACTTTAATACTGGTGGACGGTGTAGAAGATAATGATCTGTGGAGTTATTTCGCTGATATTTCACAGCAATATCCGATCACAAACGTAAAAAGGATTGAGGTGATCTATGGGCCATCTTCAACCATGTACGGCCCTAATGCATTTTCCGGTGTGATAAACATAATCACTAAAGAGGCCGATGAGTTTTTAAATCATAACCACTCGTTGGGTGTTCATGCTACCGCTGGTTTGGCCAGTTTCGATACCAAATATTTTGATGGCACTGTCGCCTGGAAAAAAGGCATTTTTTCGATGACGCTGACGGGAAGGGTTTATTATTCTGACCGGCCGGATTTGTCTTCACAAGCGTGGTGGGATTTCGATCCTTCAATATACGATAGCGTGGGATATGCGTCTCTGCTGGCTGTTAGGGGAGATGGTAAAGAATATCTAACCGATAATGACCTGCCGGATTCAACCAAATGGTACGTTTTGTCTGGCGACAACGTTAAGCTTACTGACTCCGGTGAAGAGCTGGCAAGGAAGCTCGACAAAGCTGCATATGATCAAAGTTTGCATGGGCAGAGTGTATCGACTTTTGAAAACAAAGCGAAGGCGTCTTATATCAACGCCAAAATGAATATTGGCGACCTGGCGCTCGGATTCGTTTCGTGGGAAAAAGAAGAGGGTGCCGGGACCACGTATACCGACAGAGTTGCATCTGTAATAGGAACTAAATGGTATCCTTCACATAAATATTTGTACCTAAGTTATAATAAGCCAATCAATCAAAAACTCCTGTTTTCAACTTTTATAAATTACAGGATCCACACCATCCAAAATGGTTCGAGCGTTTCGCACCTTTACAATTATGCAAACGGTGACCTTGAGTTGAAGGACCTTGCTGCAGAGACTCCGGCTTATTTTGCAACAAAGTATTACTATGAACAGTCAAAACAATTTCGGTCAGAGTTTAAAATCTTATATACCCAGAGCGAAAATTTTTATCTGATTGGGGGAGTTGAACTCAGGAACAGCGAATTGCAGGGGTACTACTTAACATCTTCTACTTCCAGGCCACAGGAAAACGGAATATATTCAGACAGTTTGCCGGGCGGAAACGCTTTCGATGTAAATGATATCGGTGTGTATGCGCAGGGCCAATACCGTAGCAAAAATAAATTCGGCTTCACGGTTGGTGGCCGGTTGGACTATAATCAAATACGACAGGATGAAGGGCTCGGTTACACGTTTAGCCCACGCGTTGTTGTTGACAAAATTTATAAGGATTGGGTATATAAGATCATCTTTAGTACCGGGGTCGAAAATGTGTCCAACTTTACGAAGTATAACGGTGTGGGAACGCTGGTAGGCAACCCGGATTTAAAACCCGAATCAATTTATAATTATGAAATTTCTGTGAGCAATAAAATCTCGGGAGCTCTTCTTGCCGATGTAGATGTTTATTATTCTAATGTGCGAAATACCGTGCGGGCTGTTAGCCTTGACCCTACAGTAAGGAACGGACCGCGACATAATATCAACGTCGGTGATTTTAATATTTGGGGCATTCAGAGCAATCTGTATTATACTTCTGAGAAGTTTCAGCTATCAGTGAACTATTCATATTGTTACGGAGTGGAAACAAAAGACTCTTTTACGCTCGCACACGGATACAATAGCCTGAAAGTTGCTGACATCGCTACCAATAAGATAAATGCAATCGTCAACTATGTTTTCATGAAGCACTACAATTTTAATTTCCGGGGCAATTACGTAAGTGGTAAACAGGCAGGAGAGGGAACAACAGTTCCTCAAAATGATATCAGCCTTTTCCCTGGATATTTCTTAGCTGGCATAGCGATAAGCGCCCGCGATCTTTTCCGTGTAAACGGAATGACGATTCAATTTTGCTGCAATAATATTCTTGATAAGAATTATTATGGTCCGGGTATAGGAGCGTCCGCCGGAAAAAATGTTCCGGGCAGCATCTTGCAAATGGGTCGCAACTTTTCTTTCAGCGTCGGCTATGAATTTTAACTGGATGACGAACAAAAACTTGCTGACAGTTTTAAGTAATTAAGAGGATGGACAGATCAGAAAAACAGCTCCGTATAGGCGTTACCGGCCACAGAAAGCTTACCCGGACACAGTGTGATGCCATAGAACCTTTGATCACCAAAGCGATCGATAATATTATTTTTTATCATCAGAACACTTTTGGTCGCCTTTTTGAAAACGTTTTTACTACGTCTTTGGCCGAGGGCGCCGACAGCCTGTTTGCACGCGTTGCTGTTGAACATTTTGATTGCACTTTAAAGATCCTGCTTCCATTTCAGGAAGAAGAATACATCAAGGATTTTGAAACCGACGAGTTGAAGAATGAATTCAAGGATTTGCTGCATCATGAGAAAGTTGCAGACATACAATGCCTGCAGCGACTTGGTTCGAAGCCGCGCGAAGATTTGTATTTTGACGCCGGCAAGAACATAGTAGATGAGAATGATTACATCATCGCAGTGTGGAATGAGGAGGCGGCGAATGGCAATGGCGGCACGGGCGACATCGCAGCGTATGCGATCAACCTTGGGAAAAATCTGCTCGTAATAAATCCATTTAGTGAGCTTCCCGAGATAATTGGTTCATATCTGCCGGAATTCACCAGGGAACCATACAATGCTTTTGCGGCCAACGCAACCAACGGCAAACTGCTCATGAATTTTTTTAAGATGTACGATAACGCTGCCGTCGCAAACCAGCTATTTTCCGATCACATAAGGGAGAACTGTTTTAATGTTGGACTTGCGGCAACATTGATCCTTGCAACCGAAATTGCTTTTTACAGCTTTGGTATCAGCAACAATCTTTCGGCCGTGTCGCTTATGTTGAATATCGCAGTCGTGCTCTGTATAATAACCATCGTGTCGATGCTCCAGAAAGAGAAGAGAAGCTCCTTTCATGAGAATTACTTGAGCAACCGTTATATCGCCGAACGGCTAAGGGTTGATGATCTTTTTTTTAAATGCGGATTTTATCCGGCTAAAAGCGAGAGCGAAATCGTGTACACGTATGTAGCCGACTTCAAATCTTTGTCTCCTTTGATCATCATCAATAAATTCATCCAGCTTTGCTGCTTCTCCAGTTCCGTGGTCGCTGAAAAGAAACAATTCGCCGATGCACTGATACAGGAGCAAAGCAACTATCACCAGAAAAGAGTTGAGCGGCTTTCAAAACAAACTGAACGCAATTCAAAGGTTACAAAAGCACTCTTGGTTGTGTTCATCACCGTGATGTTGTTGGTGATCGCGTATGGGATCTATAAGATCGTGCCCGGTAACGACAGCGGAGAATTGTCCGCCTCGATCATCGGCAGAGCTTTTTTTTCATCCTTCGTATTTCTTCTTTTGTGCATTCCGGCATGGATGTTAAAGTTGGTGGCAAAAAAGCATTTTGGCGAATGGCAGAAACTCATCTCACAATCTGAATACATGTTAAGTTATCTTGAGCAGATGTCGTTAAAGGTTCATTCCGCGGAAGACATTAAAGAGCTGCAGAATGTATTGAATGCGCTCAATGAAAATATTTACATCGAAAACCTCGAATGGGAAATGTTTATGCTTAACAAAGACGAAATGATGATCTATAAAAATCGAAAGATCGAACAGGCAAAACGGGCAGAATTGATGAACGAAAAGTTTGCTCGTGAAGTTTTGAACACACGACTGGAGATACAACAACAAACAATGCAACACATAGGGCGCGAAATTCATGATAACGTAGGCCAAAAATTGGTGTTGGCTTCATTGTATATGCAACAACTGGATGCCGGCAATGAGAATTTGTTATCTGAAAAGAAAATAAAATCGATCACAAATATCATTGATGAATCGCTGTCTGATTTGCGGAGTCTCTCAAGGAGCCTCACGGAAACGGTTAACCCGCACACAAGCCTTTACCACCTGGTAGAAAACGAATGCAAAAAAGTAAATGCCGCTGGTTCCTGTAAAGTGGAATTTGAAGCAAACGCGCAGCAGATCGATCTGTCCCAGGCCGTTAAGAATTTCGTCCTGCGCATCCTGCAGGAGTTTTTGCAAAACAGTTTAAAACATGCGGCATGCACTGAAATAAAAATTTCCATGCAAAACGAGGAAACAGGTCTTACCGTGAGCAGCCTTGATAACGGGCACGGCTTTACGATCAATGGTAAAAAGTATGCAGGCATCGGGTTGCAGAACATAAGAAAGCGTGCGGAGATAATCGGCGCAGATCTTAAAATAGAGAGCGCCCCGGGTGAAGGAACACGCATGCGTTTATTTATTCCGTCTCAAAAACTAAATGCTTAATATATGGAATACAGTATTGCGATAGTCGATGATCATACGCTTATCGCAGATGCGCTCGCAGAGATCATCGAAAGTTTTTCAAAGTACAAGGTACTCTACACCGCATCAAACGGGAAACTACTAATGGAGAAATTTAAGCTGGCGAAAAATGTACCGGATGTTGTTTTGCTCGACATCAATATGCCTGAGATGGACGGGTTCGAAACCGCAAAATGGCTTGTTGAGCAACACCCGGCGGTGCTGATCCTTGCCTTGTCAATGCACGAAGATGAGCAAACGCTTATCAAGATGATCAAGAGTGGTGCACGGGGGTATCTCTTGAAAAATGTACATCGCACCGAGCTCGAAAAAGCCCTGGATGCACTTGTGTCAAAAGGGTTTTATTATCCCGACTGGGCGACCAGCAAGATATTACACAATATTCAGGACGAGAATCCGTCTGCTTCGATAAAACTTAGCGACCGTGAAATTGAATTTCTAAATTATGCGGCGACAGAACTAACGTATAAAGAGATCGGTGAAAAAATGTTTTGCAGTCCGCGAACGGTTGAGAGTTATCGTGATGCTTTGTTTGAAAAACTAAATTTAAAAACAAGGGTAGGGTTGGTAGTGTATGCGATAAAGAACAACATAATTAAACAGTAAATCAATTACATCCGGGTTGCGGAATATTTTTAACCGTCGTACTCTGCGTATAAATTCAATTCTTAGACTCTGCGCAATTACATTGGACAATTGCATCGTTGTAAAGCGCCGCGTGATATTTCATCACATACGATAAGCGTAGATCGCCATTTAGCGTATCATGAATTGGGTGCATTTGCATGAACCTGCAGGTCGCTTCTTTCTTTACAGTTCTTGCATAATACTCCGGTTTTGCGCATGCTGCCAGTAGAGTTATTGCGACTATGAGAAAAAATATTGTTTTCATTGCTTTGAGTTTTTGTTTGGTGGCAGAAATGGGCAGAAAAAAAACGGGCAATCATTATTTGTCGACGGACATAGAATTGATTTTCGCAGCATTGAATTTTTATCAGCCTGATCCGGGGAGCCACCTTTTCACGATGGCTGCTCCAGGTATTGCGTTTAGTTACAATTATTTTGTGTTTTGCGTGAAGCTGTTTAAACCGGTACCCGCTTAGTTGTGCATGCTTTGTAAGATCAAATCCCACGACTTACTCAGTTGTTTTTCGCTGCTTGTGCGTGCGGTTGAGGGAATGGGGTTGTTCTCATTCGGATCTAAAACGATGTTATAAAATTTGTTCTTGTCGGCGGTAGTTGTAACCGAGTCATATTTTTTATACTGGGTATTTTGAACCCACCTGGAAATCTTACTGTGTCCGGGATGTGGATCAAAGTGGCAAAATATTTGGGCCCTTGGCAACCCGGTTTGTCCGTATAATTGAGGCGCAAAATTTACACCGTCCAATACGCCATAGGTTACCGGTTGTGCAATGTTTGCAAGTGTTGCCAGGGTAGGAAGAAAGTCGGTAAAGTCAACAATGCTGTTGTTCACGATCCCGGCCGGAAACCTGTTTGGAGACCACGCGATCATTGGCACATGTGTACCATATTCAGTAGGGTGGCTTTTTCCTCCCCTGATGAGTGTTCCCTGGAACAATGAATAAATTTCGCCTGAAGTTCCATTGTCGCCCACATACAAAATGATCGTGTTGTTGGCGATTCCAAGTGTATTTACGCGGTTCAGGATAAGGCCGATCTTTTTATCCATATATTTTACCATGGAAGGAAAAAAAGTTGAATCACTGATACCAAGGTCAGGATTCCATCCGGCAAACTGCGGATCGTCAGGTGTAGGACAAAATGGTTTATGCCCAAGGGCCATCGGATAGTACACAAAGAAAGGGTCTGGTTTGTTGTAATTGGTATCCAGGAACTGAAGGATGTAACTCGTGAACATATCGTCTCCATATTTGCCCTGTGTTTGCTCTGTTGGAAGGAAAGCTCCGTTTTGATAAAGCACCGGATTTTTGTACCTCGAACCGTCCGTCATTTCATCCTGGCCGGTATACGGCTCCCATACGAGATAATTGTCGAATCCAAGTGTTCTTATAGAGTTATCGCCACCATCAAACTGCCACTTTCCGGCGATGAGGGTTTTATACCCTGCATCGCGGAACATATTGGCAATTGTTTTCTGCCCCAGGTCCATAATTCCCCATTTTGTATAATTGCGGAAATTGTACTTACCGGTAAACAACATAAAACGTGAGGGGGAACAAAGCGGGCTCCCGTGACACTGCGTTAACCGGACACCTTGATTTGCCAACTTATCTAAGGTGGGCGTGAGATAAGATTGGCCGCCATCGCATGTGGGAACTTCATAGCCGATGTCGTCGCCCACGATCAAAATAATATTAGGACGCGATGAGGTTGCCTCCTGCTGCGACACGCTCGCCGACAATCTTTCATTAACCGGTTCAATATCTTTTCTGCATCCTGCGAATGCAAATAGAATGGCCATGAAGAAAAATGTATGCTTTTTCATCGTAATCAATTTTTAGTTTGATGAATTTGTGAACTGGGGCGAGGGATATTTTTTTCCGGAAAAAACCGTGATGCATTCTCTTTCGCATCACAACACAAAAATGCATTTCAGGACAGGCGACATCAATGTGTGGTTACCTGTCTTTCGTTCGCATAACACCGATTTTTTTTGCGTCATTTGACGGAATACGTCAGGGAAGATCGAAACAGTAGTTTTGAGTTTCAAAGCATATTGTCTTGAAAGACAGCCATTTCTTTGGATAAACCTTTTTGCCTGGTGTAACCAGGATTCATGATGCGTGTTGCGGTTGTTCCTAAAGAAGATGAAAACCCTTTGATGTGCAGCACATCTTTAAACCGATTGCGAAAAGCCCTACGCCTCTATTATTACTAGTGTTGGGCTAAAGGCGAACGATTGGTGTTAAAAGCATTGTTCACCATGTTTTGATCAGCTCTTGAAAATGAAAAGAGAGTACAAATAAAAAAAGAGCCATCATCCGAATGAGCTCTTTCTTGCTGCGGAACGGTTTCGAAAATTTAATCGTTGTCGTCGTTGTCTTTATTAACCTTGTTGCCTTTATTTCCTTTCGCAGCGTTACCCGCTTTATCTCCCTTATTTCTGCCGCCCTTCTTCGATGGTATGAAATATTTTTCTGCATGCATCGATGTTATTACAGATGCCAGTGAGTCCCGTATCGTTTGCTGTTCAGGTGTTGCATTTGTTACCTCGGCATTCGTGGTTACGTAACGAAGGGTGTATGCCCCGCCGGTAAGTTCAAGTTTATAGGTGTGATTTTGCGCCCATTGAGTTAAGGTTGAATCCCCTTCTTCCGTGGGGCGATAGTAATTGTATATCCAACTTCTCGGCGTTGCTTTTGACCCGGCGATCTGCGGATAAAAACTTATCCCGTCCAGGGTCCCATAGTTCGAAGAGGAAATGTTTGCCATGTCGCCGAACGTTGGGAAAAAATCCTGGAAGCACAGCAAGCTCGAATCAACACCGCGCGACACGTTTGCGCCCCAAAT
>DASQJI010000200.1:0-2854 GCA_035631175.1 Parafilimonas sp. | reverse complement strand
CGATCTGAAAGTAAAAGTCGGCGACTTTTCTGTTGCACCCGGGCTTGCATTGGGCACATGGGTTGGCATCATAAATATGGGCGACCATTCTATGATGATGGGCGACCTTGTTTTGCTGGATGCAGAAGTGCCGAAAGTGATTAATAAATTAATGGAAGAAAACCTTCAAGTAACGGCAATACACAACCATCTTATCAACGAAACACCAGCAATTAAATACATACATTATCATGGTGAAGGGGATCCCGTTACATTAGCGCAGGAAATAAAAGCAGTGTTGCAAGTAACAGCAACGCCGCTTACACCACCTGCTTCACAGGCACAAACACAAACCATTGATTGGAGTAAAGTAACTGCAATACTTGGCACAACGGGGAAACAAAATGGCATGTTGCTTCAGTATGTCTTTCCAAGAAATGAAAAGACAATGGAGAGCGGAATGGAAATGCCTCCGTCAATGGGCATGGCAACAGCAATTAATTTTCAAATGGACGGCAACCGCGCCGCGATTACAGGAGACTTTGTGATGCTTGCGGATGAAGTAAATCCGGTTGTAAAAGCGCTTACAGATAATGGCATTATGCCGACGGCGCTTCATAGCCATATGTTGCATGATGAACCGCGACTATTTATGATGCACTTTTGGGCAGTCGGTGATCCTGAAAAATTAGCGACAGGTTTAAAAGCAGCACTGGATAAAACAAATTCAAAGTACTAACGTGGCAAATTTTATTCATACATGCTGTGCTATTAAAAATTAAAGATCGGAAGATGTTCAGCTTGGTGAAACCTGGTGCGTGGTGCCTCCGTGGTTTCTGATCTTTTGAACCACCAAGTCCCGAAGCCACAAACAATACACGAAGAAAAACAGGCTGGCACTTTAGAATCAATTGCACAACACATTATTGACCACTAAGCACATGATGGATTTTAAACACCGAAAACAGAGAATACGGTGAATAGATTTTCTATAACTAAAACGTTCAATAAATGAAATGGATAACACGTGAGCGGCCGAAAATTGACAGAATTGCCTGTCCCTGGCTAATTAAAAACTTTGTAGACAACAATGCGGAATTTATATATGTTCCCAAAGAAGATGTGTTTAATAAAGCGAAAGAATTAGATGCGATTCCTTATGATATTCCGGGCGCAGAGTATTCACACTACGGCGACGAATGCACATTTGATTACATTGTTAAGAAACACAAATTGCAGGATGAAGCAATACATCAAATTGCAATTATAGTCCGTGGTGCCGACACAGACAACTTTCAGCTTGCACCCCAGGCCGCTGGCTTATGGGCAATTTCTGCAGGTCTCTCCTACAACTATAAAGATGACCATGAACAATTAGCTATTGGAATGAAAATATATGATGCATTATACTCCTGGGCTAAATACGTGCAAAGTGAAAAGCATACATGGAACCCGGTCTTATAATATGAAAATGATCATGCAACTTGTTGCCACTTATTTATGGGCCTTGTTTTTCGGCGTTAATTGTACTTACGCTCCTGGTAATATGAAGGAACAAGCAGATGTTCTAACCTTGACCGCAAAAATTGCCTTGCGAAACATTAGCGGAAGAATAGACCATCTTGCTTTTGATAGTGCAAATGATCTTGCTTTTATTGCCGCGTTAGGCAACAATACAATTGAAGTTGTAAACATAAATACTAAACAGGTAGTTCATACCATCAAAGGTCTTCATGAGCCGCAGGGCGTTGCTTTTATTCCATTAATGCAAAGACTTGTTGTTGCAAACGGCGATAATGGCGATTGTATTTTTTATGAGACAAAAAATTATAGTGCATTAAATACGATAAAACTAAAAGGCGATGCGGATAATGTAAGATATGATGCTGAAACTAATCTGCTGTATGTTGGTTATGGAAACGGTGGCATTGCCATTATTGACGCAACACAAATGAAGGTGGTTAATTCTATTCCGCTGGATGGTCACCCGGAAAGTTTTCAGCTTGATAAAAAACAAAACAGGATTTATATAAATGTTCCGGATGCAGACGAAATCGAAGTTGCAGATCTGTCATCACACAAGGTAATTGCGAAATGGAAAAACACAAATGCCTCATCAAATTTTCCAATGGCATTGGATGCGCAACATAATCGATTGTTTATTGGCTGCAGAAACCCTGCTACCTTGCGAATGATAAACACAGAAACAGGAAAAGATATAACATCAATAAAATGTTCAGCAGATGCAGATGATGTTTTCTATTATAATAATCTTGTCTTTGTTTCAGCAGGTAAAGGATATATTGATGTATTCGAGACAAGTGACAATGTACTAAACCAAATTAATCACATCGAAACCAGCAGCGGTGCAAGAACGTCTTTATTACTTTCAACGGAAAAGAAATTCCTCCTTGCGGCGCCGGCACGAGGCGGGAATGCTGCTGCTTTATGGACATACAAAATATTGTAAATCGGTATTTTCCTTCTTTCCGTGCAATGTCTCCTCATTGACGACGCGTGATAGCAGAAACATTGCGGCTTCAGGCCGCTGCAGTTTATCAAGGAAAATTATGCTGTGACAGTTTTATGTGGATAAGGGATAGCGACCCAACGAGCGCTCACAAATGAAACCGCAATGTTATTGCCGCGCACAAGACGCTGGCCAAAGACATTGCGGCGGAAAAAAACTCGGGAAGAGGATCAATTGGTTTTTACTATTTTTCTCAGAATCTTTGAATCACCAAAATTTACCTCGAGCATATAAACACCCGATGCAAAGTTGGAGCCGTTAAATGAAAGGTTGTTGAAACCTTTTACAAGATTTACTTGTTGTAGTTCTTTTACCATTCCTCCAAAAGAGTTATAAATAGCAACC
>DASQJI010000199.1:0-1924 GCA_035631175.1 Parafilimonas sp. | reverse complement strand
GTTTAGCTTTGCGAGCAGGTCTCCTATCTTTTTCTGCTCATCCGCAGGACGGTCCATCATGCCGTTGTCTTCGATAGCCCGGAAGCCGTTGTCGTATGCGAATTGAATTTGATCGAGAAAATCTTTGCCGGCTGTTTCTGCGAACATACCATCATGAATTGCATAGTTCAGTGTAAACGTATCCGAATTGTTTTGCGGGTTGTTTGCTTTGACAGATGAAGCTGCTAAGATGGAAGCGCTGGCTAAAGCGGATTGCTGCATGAATTTTCTGCGTTGCATGACGGAGATTTGAAACTAAGATACAGGAGATGCGATTAGAAACGGTGTGTAAAAGGGTACTACATTTTGGATGTTTTAAGTTGCCATGAAAAACTGAACGATGAACGTAGTGCGACGCAATGAACGATGCCATATGATCAAAAGCCGGCCACCCAAAAATCTTCATTACATTTGAGCAATTACTTTTATCAAAAGAATGAAAAGAACATCGTTCCTTGCTTTATTAACCCTGCTCTTTTTTCTCAGACTCCCTGCCCAACAACCCGACCGAATTTACATGGCGAATATTCATACCGTCAAGCTGTTCGTGGGTGCTGACCAGGACGCTTACCCGATCATCCCTTTGAATGCGGCTACAGTAATGCAATTGCATTTTGACGATCTTGATGCGACCGTGAAAAATTATAATTACACTTACGTCCTGTGCGATGCCGACTGGAAGCCTGTTGATCTGAGTCCGTTTGATTTCTTGACTGGTTTCACGCAAGGCAGGCTAGGACAATACCGTTCTTCCTCGGTTGCAAAGACGAGGTATGTGCACTACCAGGCTTTACTGCCCGAACCGAGCTGCATGCCAAAACGAAGCGGTAATTACTTGCTGAAAGTTTATTTAAATGGCGACACATCCAAACTTGCGTTTGCCAGGCGGTTGCTCGTGCTGGATAACGTGCTTCCTGTTGGCGCAAAGGTCACAGAGCCCTATAACTCACAGTTATTTTTAACGCATCAAAAAGTTCAATTCACCGTTGACAAAACGAAGGTGAATATTATGAACGCTCCGCAGCAATTAAAAGTCGTTGTTCTTCAAAATTTTCGTTGGGACAATGCAGTATGGGGACTTCAACCAACGTTTATGCGTGGCAATATTTATGAATATAGCAGTGATATTAACTGCGTGTTTCCGGCGGGCCGGGAATATCGCTGGGCGGACCTTAGAAATTTTCGGTTCCAGAGTGAACGGGTCGACAGCGTTGATTTCAATGCCAAACCGTTTGATCTGTGGCTGCATCCGGACCCCCAACGTACCAATCTTCGCTATGTTACCTATGTTGATCTGAATGGATTTTACCATGTGGATGCAACCGATGTAAACAATCCGTGGTGGCAGGGCGACTATGCAAATGTGCATTTTGAATTTGTGCCGCAAAACGCACAGGCGTTTCAAAACAAGCAGGTATATATCATCGGCGAACTTGCGACCGGCAACTGCGACAATGCCGAGTGCCAGTTGATTTTTAATCCGGATAAGCAAATATTTGAGAAGACTTTGTTGTTGAAACAAGGATACTATTACTATACATATGTAACTAAGGAATCAAACAATAAAAAAAATCTAACCGAAACCGCAGACACAGAGGGTAATTATTCTGAAACGGAGAATACGTATACGATCCTTGTTTACTATCGCTCGCTGAGCGACCGCGCGGACGAACTGGTAGGGGCCGCCATTATCGATAGCAAAAACATGGTGCGCGGACAGTAGGATTTCTTTAAACTTTTAATCGTTATTTTTGCCGCGGCAGGTCTTACACGACCAGCTCCTGCTGAACCCTCCCAGGGCCGGAAGGCAGCAAGAGTAGGCGGTTGTAGCGGTGCGATGTAATCAGCCTGCCTTTTTTTTTATTCGCCCCCGTCCCCTAAAGGG
>DASQJI010000198.1:0-1929 GCA_035631175.1 Parafilimonas sp. | reverse complement strand
AAGACGACAGCGCACAATTGGAGACGCTCGCTCCCGGCACTGAAGCCACGATCGCCGTAACAGGTAACATGACAAGGGATGTCCCTGCAAAAAATGTCATGGGATGGGTAGAGGGCACAGATCCTAAATTAAAAAACCAATTCATTGTATTATCCGCGCATTATGATCATTTAGGCGTGGCAGCGCAACCAAAAATGGAAGAAGGAAAACTCGACAGCATCTATAATGGAGCAAGGGATAATGCGATCGGAACGACAGCAGTGATTGATGCTGCAAGGTATTTTGCGCAGCATCCGCCAAAAAGGTCGGTGCTTTTTATTGCATACACTGCCGAGGAACTCGGTTTGGTCGGCAGCCAGTATTTTTCTGCGAATCCGCCTATTCCTTTCAATCAACTGGTGTATAATCTGAACATCGATAATGCGAGTTATAATGACACAACGATCGTATCAGTCGTCGGCCTCGGCAGGACGTCGGCCGATAATGATATTAAGAATGCGTGTGCTGCGTACGGGTTAACTGCGATGCCCGATCCGGCACCGGAACAAGGTTTATTTGACAGAAGCGACAATGTAAGCCTTGCCATCAAAGGTATCCCTGCACCCACCTTCGGGTTAGGCGTGAGAAAATTTGATTCAACGATCACGAATCGTTACCATCAACTCAGCGACGAAGTAGGCAATTTTAACTTGAGCTACGCGATGAAGTATATCAACGCGTTTGTCCTCGCGGCAAAAAATATTGCTGATAACAAAACGCAGCCCACCTGGGTAGCCGGTGATAAATATGAGGCCGCCTGGAAAGAGCTGTTTAAGAAAGACCTGTAGTGGAAGTGTAACAGCGTTAGTTGAGCATCATTGTTTAAATTAGATGCGATAAATTTCCTCTTTATTAAAGCAAACGGGCCGCATGTACGATCTTCCTCATTTCAAAGCTGAACATTTCAAAGAAGTGCTTGCCTTCATGCATGCACATCCTTTCATAACACTTTGCGGTTGCGACCACGAGAATCACCCGGTTGCAACACATGTACCTGTTATAATTGAGGAAAAGGATGAGAAGATCTTTTTACATGCACACGTGATGCGTAAACAGGACCACACGGTGGCGTTTAGCCATAATCCAAACGTGCTTGCCATATTTTCAGGAGCGCACACATATGTGAGTGCGGGCTGGTATGAAAATAAGCAGACAGCAAGTACCTGGAATTACCAGGCTGTACATGCGAAGGGAATTTTAAGGTGGGCAGATGAAAGTTCTTTGCATGGGCTGTTAACGAAACTCACCGAAAAGTTCGAGAACAACCCGCACTCCGAATCGCTCGTGCAAAAACTAAACGAGGAATATGTGAGAAACCTGATGAAAGCTATAATTGCTTTTGAGATCGAGATTACGTCTGTTGAACATGTTTTTAAATTGAGTCAAAACAGGGACGAAAAAAGTTACGAAAACATTATTCAGCATTTAGCGGAAGGCGATGATGATGCAAAAGAAGTTGCCTCGACCATGAAACAAAGGCAGGACAAAGTCTTTCCTAAATGAAAAAACTGATCGTTGTAATTAGCGCTGCCTTTTTGGTAAGATGCAGTCATCATATTAATCCTTCTTTCTCCCCTTTAGGCGGCGGGGGCTTGCCGTTATTTGACAAAGAAGGTCATCGTGGATGCAGGGGATTAATGCCAGAAAATACCATTCCTGCTTTTCTAAAAGCGATCGACCTGGGCGTTACCACACTTGAGATGGACGCGGTGATCACAAAGGATGGACAGGTTCTAATAAGTCATGAGCCATTTTTTAATCACGAGATAACTACGAAGCCGAACGGCGATACTTTGCGCGAAAGCGAAGACCGATCATTCAACATCTATCAAATGAATTATGATGAAGTGAAAACATACGATGTTGGTTTGAAGGTTAATCCTCGTTTTC
>DASQJI010000197.1:0-2508 GCA_035631175.1 Parafilimonas sp. | reverse complement strand
AGGATGCGAATGACTATCCTGATGCCCGGGCGATTATATATCATATTTGCTGAGTCTCCTGTATAAAGCTGTTCTCGTTAAGCCAAGTTCCCTGGCAGCCTTCGTTATGTTGCCGTTATGTTTTTCTATCACGCGGAGGATCGTGTTTTTTTCGATCGTGCTCAGTTTGAAATCGTCTTGTTCGATCTCGGGGGCAACGGTAGCCTCAAGCGGCGAGAACAAAAGGTCCTTTTCGCTAAGCACTTCACTGTCGCTCATAATGATCGCACGTTCCATGGTGTATTGCAGCTCTCTCACATTGCCCGGGAAAGGATATTGGCCTAACTTTTCAATAGCCGATCTGTCGAGCTCGATCGCATGTTTCCTGTATTTAACGGCATATTGCCTTGCAAAATGTTTTGCCAGCAGCATGATGTCTTCTTTCCTCGAGCGCAGGGGAGGCAGTGTGATCTCGACGGTGTTGATGCGGTAAATAAGGTCCTTTCTGAAACGGTTTTCATTCGCCAGTTCGTGAAAAGGAACGTTCGTTGCACAGATCAATCGTATGTCAACCGGTATCGGTTGATTGGTGCCGAGCCGTATAACCTGCCGGTTCTGCAGCACACTCAGCAGCTTTGCCTGTTGTTGCAGCGTGATATTGCCGATTTCATCAAGGAATAACGTACCGCCATTTGCGGCCTCTATCCGGCCAACCCGGTCTTCGCGCGCATCGGTGAAAGCACCCTTTTTATGCCCGAACAATTCACTTTCAAACAAAGTTTCGGTTAAAGCGCCAACGTCGACCTTAATAAACGGTTGTTTTGCCCGCAAGGATTTTTGATGAATTGCTTTTGCGATCAGGTCCTTCCCGGTACCATTCTCACCCAATATTAAAATATTCGCATCGGTGGGCGCTATCTTTTCCACTTTGAAAAAGATGTTCATCATCGGCTCGCTTTGGCCCAACAACTCACTGCCGATGATACTGCCTGAGGCATCGGTCTTAGAAGTCCCGTTAACAGCGTGCTTATTCTTTTGAATTATTTCTTCGATGTTGGCAAGCAATTTTTCATTGTGCCACGGTTTGAGGATAAAGTCGGTTGCTCCCTCTTTTAGTGAACGAACCGCCAGGTCAATGTCCCCATAGGCGGTGATCATTATTACGGCGACTGACGAGTTCAGTTCCTTGATGCGTTTGAGCCAGTATAATCCCTCATTGCCGGTATTGATCGACGATTTAAAATTCATATCCAGCAAGACGAGGTCAAAATTTGTTTCCCGCAACAACGAGGGAAGATTTTCGGGATTCTTTTCGGTTACAACTTTCTTTACTTCTGTTTTTAATAACAACCTAACCGCAATTAGCACGTCGGGATCATCATCAATTACAAGAACGGACGCGTTTCTTAAGCTCATTTTTCTCAAATATTTAAAAACATGTGAATCAAAAATTGGCGGCTGCCTATTTTCAGACTAACCAATAATCATTTGCCATACCATAAAGCTAAAATATTGGTTTTGAATTGGTGCTTTTTTCACGCGTACACCTACTGTATCGAAAGCGGACACCTTTTGTTACACAAGCGAACAATGAAGGCGGCTGAAAGTATTCTAATTGGTTGTTTTTCAACAAACTTAGAAACTGGCACTTCGCTTTCTTACTTATTGGCACAAACCATTAAGGTGCTATGGCGCTCATGTAAGTGCCGCTCCAAATCTGAAAACAATAAACAACATACGGATGAAAAACAAATTCGAAAGAAACGGGCTCATCCCCAGGCTAATCCTGTTTGTAAACGCTGTGTTCATTTTAGCAATGATCTTTTTTAATACTACGGCGCATAAGTGCAGCCGGCAGGAGCCTTGCGCCAACACAAAGAAATTAAGTGTTGACGCGCTTAATTCGATCTCGATCAAACTCATGTAAATTTTTAAAATAAAACAATAAATCTTACTTGTGGACAGGGTCATTAAAAAGAAAAAGTGGACGACAAAAAGGATCATAACAATTTCGGTAATCGCGGGAATTATCTTACTGATCGGGGCCAGTTATTATTATACAAGCGGCGGTTCGAAATTGAACGTTGAGACGGAGCGAATCACCATCAGCGAGGTAAAAAAAGGAACTTTCCAGGAAAACATTCCTGTGAACGGTATGGTACTGCCCCAAACTACAATTTATCTTGATGCAATGGAGGGTGGCCGTGTTGAAGAAAGATATGTGGATGACGGGGCGATGATGAAAAAGGGCGAGCCTATTCTAAGGCTATCAAATACCGACCTTCAACTGAACCTCGTACAACAGGAAACACAGGTGTACAATCTTTTGACGCAAATGCAGATATCCCGCAACGCGGCGCAACAAAACACCGTTGAAAAATTGAACCAGATGACCGATGTGGAAAGCCAGTTAAAAGAGGCGGAGCGCATATACAACCTGGATAAAGACCTTTACGCAAAAAAGGCGATCGGTTTTCAGGAATACAAAAAGGCAGAGAACGATTACAATTATTATAAGCAGAAACACAA
>DASQJI010000196.1:0-6662 GCA_035631175.1 Parafilimonas sp. | reverse complement strand
CTTTTGATTCAATAACCACTTTGTCACGGTGGCCGGTTTGTTCATCAGACTCTTCACGGAACGTAATCCCCTCAATAACATTTTCGAACCGAGCTGTACCTGCTACCTCTGCCACAACTACATTGTTGAACGGATCCCACGTACAAATCACATCGGCTTTCTTCACGTGCTGTCCGTCCTTTACTGCGAGAACCGCACCATAAGGGATGTTGTTAGTGATAAGCAGGCGGTCATTTTTCATATCCATGATACGAACCTCACCGGTACGACCGATCACGACATGTATCTTTTGTCCTTCTGCATTTTGAGCAGGTACTGATCGCAAACCGTCAAACTGTATCGTCCCGTCGAACTTTGCAGTCAACGAAGATTCAACAGATGCAGATCCGGCAACACCACCCACGTGGAAGGTACGCAACGTAAGCTGCGTTCCCGGTTCGCCAATAGACTGCGCCGCTATAATTCCTACCGCGTCTCCTTTTTGTGCGAGGTATCCGGTAGCTAAATTTTTACCGTAACATTTTACGCAGACCCCGCGCTTGCTTTCGCAAGTAAGTACGGAGCGTATTTCTACATTTTCAATTCCCGAATCATCGATCTGTTTAGAAACATCCGGCGAAATTTCTTCACCTGCTTTAATGATCAATTCATCCGTTTGAGGATCGTAAACATCGTGCAATGAAGTACGTCCCATGATGCGATCGGCAAGCGATTCGATCACGTCTTCGTTATCTTTCAATGCAGAAGTTGCAATACCGCGTAGTGTTCCGCAATCCTCTTCGGTGATCACAACATCCTGCGCAACGTCAACTAAACGACGGGTTAGATAACCGGCATCTGCTGTCTTCAATGCGGTATCGGCCAAACCTTTTCTTGCACCGTGTGTTGAAATGAAATAATCTAACACGTTCAATCCTGCTTTGAAGTTGGACAGGATCGGGTTTTCAATTACTTCGGATCCCGATGAACCACTTTTCCTTGGTTTTGCCATCAATCCCCTGATACCGACAAGCTGTTTTACCTGCGTCTTAGATCCGCGGGCGCCAGAGTCAAGCATCATGTAAACCGAATTGAAACCTTGTTTGTCTTTCGACATTTCAAATATCAATGACTCCGTGATACGCATGTCAACGCGGCCCCAGATATCAATCACCTGGTTGTACCTTTCGTTATTAGTGATAAGGCCCATGTTGTAGCTCTCGCGAATGTCTTCCACTTCACCTTTTGCGCCTTCGATCATCTCATTCCTGATCTCAGGTACGATCAAATCATTCACGCTAAAGCTGAGTCCGCCCTTAAATGCCATGCGGAAGCCAAGTGTTTTAATATCGTCGAGGAACTTTGCGGATTTTGGAACATCTGTTATTTTGATGATGTCGCCAATGATCTCGCGCAGGTTCTTCTTGGTCAGCAGCGCATTGATAAATCCAACTTCTTTCGGCACAAACTGGTTGAACATTACACGCCCAACGGTTGTTTCTATGACCTTCTTTACGAGTTCTCCTTTCTCCCGAACCTCAGTTCTTACTTTGATGTGGGCATGCAGGTCTACGATGCGCTCATTGTAAGCGATCATCACCTCTTCGAGGTTATAGAATGTTTTTCCTTCGCCCTTCACCGGATTTTCGGGCAGGCTTTTTCTCCCCTTGGTTATATAGTAAAGCCCCAGTACCATGTCCTGCGAAGGCAGGGTGATCGGAGTACCGTTTTGCGGGTTAAGGATGTTGTGAGAAGACAACATCAATAACTGCGCTTCTAAAACGGCGGCATTGCTTAAAGGCACGTGAACGGCCATCTGGTCCCCATCAAAGTCGGCGTTGAATGCAGTTGTAACAAGTGGATGCAACTGGATCGCCTTGCCTTCAACTAACCTGGGCTGAAATGCCTGGATAGATAAACGGTGAAGCGTCGGGGCGCGGTTTAATAATACCGGGTGCCCCTTCAAAATATTTTCAAGGATATCCCAAACGACCGCTTCTTTTCTGTCGACCAGTTTCTTCGCAGATTTTACGGTCTTTACGATACCTCTTTCAATCAGTTTACGGATAATAAACGGTTTGAATAATTCAGCTGCCATGTCTTTCGGAAGCCCGCATTCATGCATTCTCAATTCGGGACCAACCACGATCACCGAACGGCCTGAATAGTCAACACGTTTACCTAGCAGGTTTTGACGGAAGCGCCCCTGCTTGCCTTTCAATACATCGCTTAAAGATTTTAATGCACGTCCGCCTTCGGCCTTAACTGCATTTGATTTACGGCTATTATCGAACAGGCTGTCTACAGCTTCCTGCAGCATACGTTTTTCGTTACGCAGGATCACTTCAGGCGCTTTGATCTCAAGCAATCGTTTAAGCCGGTTATTACGGATGATAACGCGGCGATATAAGTCGTTCAGATCAGATGACGCAAACCGTCCGCCATCCAAAGGAACCAGCGGTCTTAATTCCGGCGGAATAACGGGGATGTATTGCATAACCATCCATTCCGGCCGGTTGCTGATGCGGCTGTTCGCATCTCGGAAGGCCTCAACAACACTCAAACGTTTTAAGGCATCAGCCTTACGTTGCTGCGACGTTTCTGTAGCAGCGGCATTTCTTAATGTATAGCTGAGCTCATCCAACGCAATACGGGCAAGCAGATCATGGACTGCCTCGGCGCCCATCTTGGCGATGAATTTTTGCGAATCATCATCAGGAAGATATTGGTTGTCCTTGGGAAGATTGTCCACGATGTCCAAATATTCCTCTTCAGTTAGCAAGTCGCCGACTTGTAAACCCTTGTCTTCGCGTATGCCCGGCTGAATTACCGCGTACCTTTCGTAGTATACGATGCTTTCCAATTTTTTGGAACTCATTCCGAGCAGGTAGCCGATCTTATTTGGAAGGCTCTTGAAGTACCAAATATGAACTACCGGCACCACCAGCTTAATGTGGCCCATTCTTTCGCGGCGCACCTTTTTTTCTGTTACCTCAACACCGCAGCGGTCGCAGACGATCCCTTTATACCTGATTCTCTTATACTTTCCGCAGGCACATTCATAGTCTTTCACCGGCCCAAAGATCCTTTCGCAAAACAAACCGTCGCGTTCGGGTTTGTAAGTGCGGTAATTGATAGTTTCCGGTTTCAAAACTTCTCCAAAGCTCCGTTCAAGAATACTGTCGGGAGAGGCCAAACCGATAGTGATCTTCGAAAAATTGGCTTTGGGGCGATTGTCTTTTTTGATAGCCATATGTATAATTCAGTTTATGATAATTTTTTTTGGGTATGTAACCGGCTGCAGGCCATGACTTAAGCTTCAGTTGCGTCGCATAGCAACATGTTTAGCCCTAACTGTGTGAGGGCTCTAAAAAAGACTATTTTGGCGACGGTAATTGATAAAAGAAGCTGAAGGCTGAGAACGATTCAATACTCCAAAAATGCATAAGGCGGCAAAGGTAATATAATTGAGCGAAAAATGTGGGACAAAAAACCGAAGCATTATAAAATTTTTGGCAATTTTCAAAAAAATAAAATTTTACAGTGTGTGGATAATGAGTTGAACGCAGCTACTGTTTCCCCCATCCCCACTCCAGGAATGCGGGGAAAGCCCTTCCCCAGGTTGGGACGTCATGCCGGCCGTCTTGTAGTTCGAGATAATGGATGTTGTTATCGGGATAGCCTTTTTTCCGTAATTCTTTGATCAGGTCCAGCGTGTCATCGATCGCATCAATAACTCCGTTGTGGTTGCGGTCGGCTTTCTCGTCCATTATACCACATTCGAAAAAGAATCTTAGCCACGGGTAAAAACCTCCCTGCTTTATTTGCTGATGGATGATCCGATGCTTGTTATCGTCATATCCTTCTGTGTAACCACGGCTACGCCACCACAGCGAACCGCTGAAAACTCCAATTTTTGAAAACTGGGTAGGATGATTCCATGCAATATCAAGGGCGCTTAATCCGCCGAGCGAAAATCCCGCAAAGGAGATGTCTTTAAAAAAGGGCACCCGATAAGATTGGTGTATAAGCGGCAATAGTTCTTCAAGAACGAAATGTGTGTAAGAGTTAGCCTTTGCACCGCGACCCTTATAATCTTTCTGACCGGCGGTGCCATACTCCATTTTTCTCTCTGGCCCGCAATGAATTCCAACACACAGCACCGGTTCTATTTTGTCATCTTGCAAAAGCTTGTCAAGAATTTCTTCAAACGGCATTTTCGGTAAGTCCTGTCCATCGTTTATCAGAAGCAAGCTCAGTCGTCGCGGGTCTTCAACCTCGGTAGGCAGGTACGCGTCTGCAATAACATCCCGCTTTAAGAAATTTGAATAATGGGAAAGACGTTCGATCAGAACATTTGTTAATTCCGGCTTCTTGCTCTCCATAAAGCTTCAAATATAGCAAACTGAAAAATTGAGTCTCACATTTTTTCATTTGAAGCGCACGTCAATTGCAATTAGTTTCTTTAATTTGAATGGTGATTCAAAAAATTTTTTAAACCAACTGACATGAAAAAAATTGGGATACTATTCGGCCAGGAAAGAACATTTCCGCAGGCCTTTATCGAAAGGATTAATAGTAAAAATGTGGAGGGAATTCACGCCGAGCCTGTTCGCATAGACAAGATAATGCAGGGCGAGCCCAGCGGCTATGCCGTGATCGTTGATCGGATCAGCCAGGACGTTCCTTTTTACCGTGCTTATCTGAAAAACGCCGCTTTAACCGGAACGGCGGTGATCAACAATCCGTTTTGGTGGAGTGCCGACGAGAAATTTTTCAACAACTGCCTTGCGACTAAGATCGGTGTCCCGGTTCCGAAAACTGTTTTGCTACCATCGAGAGATCTGCCCACTGACACATCCGACCAATCGTTTTCAAACCTCGCTTATCCTCTCGACTGGGAAGGCATTTTTAATTATGTTGGATTCCCGGCCTATATGAAGCCGTTTGCAGGTGGCGGATGGAAAAATGTGTACAAGCTGACCAGCATGGAAGACTTCTTCGACAAGCATGCGGAAACAGGACAGCTGGTTATGTTATTACAGGAAGAGATCGTATTTGACGAATATTACCGTTGCTATTGTGTGGGAGGAAAACACGTGCGCATTATGCCATACGAGCCACGCAACCCGCATCACTTGCGTTATGTCGCCAGCTTCAAGCCATCGGAAGAACGCCTCAAATTGATGGAAGACATTGTGCTTCGCATCAACAAATATCTTGGCTATGATCTCAACACCGTTGAGCTGGCATTGCGTGATGGCGTGCCATATGCCATTGACTTTTGCAACCCGGCGCCTGATGCCGACCGTAACAGCGTTGGAGAAGAGAATTTTGCATGGATCGTTGAGACAATGGCCAACTTCGCGATCGAAAGGGCCCAGACAGCTGTTGAGGGAAGGGATAGCCTGCACTGGGGTGAGTATGTGAGGCGCAGCGCAGATAGAGAAGCATTAGTTTAAAACGGAGAAATTATGTCACATCTCAGTTACAAGCATTTTACCCTCGGTGTTGAGGAAGAATATATGGTTGTTGATCCGAACACCCGGGAACTGAAGAGCCATGAACAAAAGATCGTTACGGAAGGACAAAAAATAATCAGGGATAAGGTTAAGGCTGAAATGCACCAGGCAGTTGTAGAAGTAGGCACCGACATCTGCCAGGATATCGATGAGGCATTTCGTGATGTTTCGGTGTTACGGACAACTATTTCCCAAATTGCGGAAAGCCTTGGCTTCTGGATGGGCGCTTCGGGTACACATCCGTTCAGCCACTGGGAAAGCCAGCTGATAACGGATCATGTGAGGTATAACCAAATCGTTAATGAGCTGCAGGAAGCGGCACGGAGCAATTTGATTTTCGGGCTGCATGTACATGTTGGAATGGAAGACCGCAAAATGGCGGTACATATTGCAAACTCTGCGAGATATTTTTTGCCGCATGTGTATGCGCTGAGTACCAACTCACCGTTTTGGGAAGGCCGGTCAACCGGGTATAAATCTTTCCGTACGAAAGTGTTTGACAAATTTCCGCGTACAGGCATTCCGGATTATTTTGAAAGTATAGAGAGCTATGATAATTATGTGAACCTACTCGTCAAAACAAATTGCATTGACAACGCGAAAAAGATATGGTGGGATCTCCGGGTGCACCCGTTTTTTAACACGGTGGAGTTCAGGATCTGCGACGTTCCTATGACGATCAATGAAACGATTGCGATCGCAGCTTTGTTCCAGGCGATATGCGCAAAGCTGTATAAACTGCGTGCTCAAAATCTGAATTTTATTATTTACCCGCGCGTACTGGTAAACGAAAACAAATGGCGCGCAAGCCGGTATGGTATCGACGGAAGCCTGATCGATTTTGGTAAAGAGGCAGAAGTAAATACACGTGTCTTGATCTACGAGTTGCTCGATTTTGTGGATGATGTGGTTGACGACCTTGGCAGCAGGCAGGCGATCAACTATGTTCAAAAAATGTTGGAACATGGCACAGGCGCTGACCGGCAACTGGACGTATTTAACCGAACTCAAAACTACGAGGCAGTTGTTGACTATATCCACTCGCAGTTTTTGGCTTTGTAAATAATAAAGGGCTAGTGCTAAGTCAACGTAAAAATGTCGCATAAACCTTACAGGTTTTGCTAATAGGCGGGCGAAAAAATATAACAATCAAACGTGTCA
>DASQJI010000195.1:0-8956 GCA_035631175.1 Parafilimonas sp. | reverse complement strand
TTTGACCGGTTTATTTTGAAGAAAGAAATTTGCCTAAGAACCGCTCTTCTTAGTGTAGCGTTTTTAAGCTTTAAGGATCAATCATCAGCGGATATCTTAATACTGCTTGTTATTTATATTTAGCATATTCTTTTCTCGATTGCCATCACTATCATATACTATTGAAAGGTTGCGGGAGAACCATATAATTTTTTGTCGAAACGATTGATTCGGTTTTTATTTTTGTTCTTATATACTAAGAACAAGGGCAAGAGCGAACTACCAGCTCATTTTTCGTATTGAATTTTCAATTTATTTATTTGCTCTTTTATTTGTTCCTGTGAACCAAAAACGAGGGGCATTTGCTGTCGGTAATTTTTGTTAATTACAGCAGGCATCGGAAGTGAAGGTTGAGAAGCCAGGTTCTCCTGCTCAGTTTGTCCATCACAATTCTGATACGTGAAAGTATAGGTGGTTATAGTTTGGTTTACCTTGTCATAATAATTTACAGAACTAAGATAGTCCTCATGCGCGGGTTGCATTACCGTTTGGGCAGGATCTGTGTCAAAAATCACGAATGGGTTATTATCGCTATCATAAACGACAAGATGATCACTTGTTTCCTGCCTTTTGTCCCAAAGAGGAACATTAGCGAATGCGAATCCAAAATCAATTCCGGAAATCGAAAGAAGTGGATTGCGGTTTGGTTTTTCAAATGTGATGTCGTTGGATAAAAAGTGATAACTTCCAAAGTAAAGGTCCCAGTGGATACAGCCCATAGGGCCATAAACAAAATTTACATGCACGTCATTGATAATATCATCTTCTCTCACAATGTCTCCTTTCTTATTGTAGGTGAAAAATTTATCTCCCGTTTCCGAAGTAACATCATTCGTGTACGTTTGTTCGATTAACTGGCTGCCGGCATATTTGAAGATGTTAGTGTAAACGGTATTATTAAAATGATCTTTGGCGCCAATGAGCCTGTTATTTTCATCGTACTGCATAGTAAAATTATGCGGGAACCCGTCGGCATTGTCAATTATCCATTCATCAGCTAACCCCTTTTCGTTGTAATGAAAATGCCAAAAAGCGCCGCCACCCCAGTCAAGATTTGTCAGCTGGCATCGGCTGCCGGGCGGCGTGAGTTTTGAACTGGCAGCAGTTTGATTAGAAAGAGATGAATCCATAGTCTCTTTTTTGCAGCCGGTAAGCAGTGAAGCAGCTAGCAGTAGTATCGCCCATAGAATCTTTAAATTTTTCATGATAGTTTGATTAAAAAAAAATTTCATAATTAATAACTGAACAAAAGAAGATAGAATAACAGTGGCAAACAATTACCAAATATGGTAGTAGAGTGCATATTGGATTTAGGAATTAGGATTTGGATTTAGCGATTTAGCGTTTGGGAATTAAGGAAGCAGTTCCTCCTCCAGGGAGGCGAAGGGCACGATGTGGCGAAGCAAATGATCAAAGGAGAGTTTGAGAGGGTGCTGATTTGCGACTTGCATTTAGCATTTATCGGCCGAAAGGATAAGATCGCGGGCCATAAGCGCTGGACTATGAGCCAGGAGCTACAAGGCCGAAAACAGTTTCTGATTGATGGCTTTTGCAACGGCTTCGGTCATCGACGTAACATGGAGTTTTTCGTATATCTTTTTCATGTGGGCGCGTACTGTATCGTAGGTGATATTAAGTTTGGATGCGATCATCTTGTAAGAAAGCCCGTCAACGAGCGAAGCGAGCACTTCTTTTTCCCGGCTGCTTAAATGGTAATCTTCTTTTGTTTTATCGGGCTGCAAATGCTGAAACTGGTATAATACTTTGCGTGCAATAGCCGGCGTCATAGGTGCGCCGCCGTTATACACTTCTGAGATGGCGCTTAATAAATTTTTCGGCTCGGCATTTTTTAAAATATAACCGCCGGCGCCGGCTTTAATGGCCGCAAAAACTTTTTCTTCATCATCAAAAACGGTAAGCATTAATATCTGGACAGTGGGAAAATTTTTTCTTATGAGGCGAACGCCTTCAATGCCATTCATGCCCGGCATATCGATATCCATCAAAACTACATCGGGTTGCGTTTCTTTTATATTTTGTATTACGTCGATGCAATGCGAATAAGACTCCACGAGCGTAAAATCTTTTGTGTCCTGCAGAAGCATGGAGATTGAATCCCTCAGGGAATCATTGTCATCGAACATAATCACTTTAATACCGTTCATTGGTGAGCATATTAACTACAAAGTTGGTGTGATTTATTGCAAAACCTATTACCAACCTTGGTAGTATTTCAAATTCCCATCCTCAGCTCAATTTTGCTACCTCCGTTGATCACTGAATGGATGTTTAGCATCGCCTGTATATGGTTAGCCCTGGCCTTCATATTTTTGAGGCCATTGCCATTGTAGACCTCACCCTTCCTGCCGGAACTATGCAGGGCAGACTCTTCAAAGGAGCGCGAGTCAAATCCTTTTCCATTGTCTGTAATGTTCATTTCAAGCTGATCGTGTTGTCGTGACAACTTTATTTCCACCTTTTTACACTCCGCATACTTGACGATGTTGTGTATAGCTTCCTTGTAAATCAGGAAAATATTTTTGCGCTGTTCAGAGGTGAGGTTTATTTTTTTTGTTTCTTCACCAGCGGTAAAATCATAATGAATATTTCGGGGTGTAAGTATCATCGCTGCAAAAGCCTGCATGCGGTTTTGTAATTGTTCAAAGCTCTCATTATCGGGGTTGATGCTCCAGACTATGTCACTCATCTTATCAATAAGTTCACGGGAAGCAACACCAATTTTTGAGATGGCTTCCTCAGCATTTTCATTTTTTTCTGAGCGGTTCTTTGCCACTTCGCTGTAGATGGAAATGCTGCCGAGTGTGCTGCCGATATCGTCATGCAGTTCGCGGCTGATGCGCAGACGCTCGTGTATGAGAGATTGTATTTTCTCTACGGCAAATTGTTTTTCCTGCAGATGCCATTTTTTTAAAATCGCTGCAAGGTAAAATATCATATCCCCCAAAATACCAAGCCGGATAAAAAACAGCGGGTAGCCAACGGTGAACAGCTTGTGAAGACCATTGTTTCCCAGCACGATCATGCATACTGTAACGCTTGTGCCTGCGATGGTACATATAAGGCCATTCGCTACTAGTGAAGCAAACGGAATTTTTCTTTTCAGTATTATATATGCTACTGCAGCGGCTGGTATCACTGATATCATATTTACAGTGTAAAAAATGAATTGGCTATTTACTCGCAGAATGGTTAACAATATGAATAATGCAATTAAAAGAGGAATGATGCGAAGCGTGATCAGTAATACCCTCACTACAGACTTATCAGTTGTTACATCGTGAAAAAAGGCTTTCAGAAAAAGCAAATAAAAAAGATTTTCAACAATTATCAGGGGCGTGTTTACAATGTCGTACCAGTTGGAAATCCATACCGTCTCCTCCGGTATGCCAAAAAAAGTGTAAGGAGCATTTACAAAGAAATACACAGCAGCAAAAAGCAAAAACAAACTGTAGTAAAGAATGTCTTTCTTTTTAGTAAAGAAATAAAGTACTGCAAAAATCAATACCTGGAAAACGAGCGCTCCCTGGAATAAAAGGTAGAAAATTTCAATGGCCCTGTTTTGCATTATCAATACAGTAATATAAGATCAAGTCTTAAATGTGAGCTGAATGGTTGTTCCTTTATTTCTTTCTGATTGAATATTAAGGAAAGCCTTAATATCATCGGCTCTTGCTTTCATATTTTTAAGTCCATTGCCGCCTAACGATTCCCCGTCCGGGCGAAATTCATTTACATCAAATCCCTTCCCGTCATCTTTGATATACATTTCAAGGTTATCATTTTCTGCTAACAGTCTTATTTCCACTTTTGAGCACTCAGCATATTTTACAATATTGTGAATAGCTTCTTTGAAAATTAGAAAAATGTTTTTTCGTTCTTCGGTAGTTAGCGGAATGCTTTTTAAATGCTCATCAACAATAAAATCATTTTGAACATCGCGAGGTGTAAGCATCATCGCAGCAAAAGACTGCATCCGGTTTTGAAGTTGCTCGAAGCTTTCATTATCAGGGTTGATGCTCCAGACTATATCACTCATCTTATCAATAAGCTCACGGGAAGCAACACCGATTTTTGAGATTGCCTCGTCAGCATTTTCGTTTTTTTGTGAGCGGTTCTTCGCCACTTCGCTGTAAATGGAAATACTGCCAAGCGTGCTGCCGATATCATCGTGCAGTTCGCGGCTGATACGCAGGCGTTCATTCAGCATCTCCTGTTGGCTCTGCAATTTTCTGCGGCGCCGGTAACGATAAAAAGAGTAGCTCCCAAATGATACTATGAGAAAAATTCCTGCGAAAGAAAAATTGCGGAATAGTTTTTGATCTTTAATTTCTGCAGCAGTGATTATATCTTTTTTATCCTGCGCTGCTTTTATTGAGTCTTGTTTTTTATCAAAATGATATTGCATTGCTGATTGCAACATTTTCTTTTTGTTTTCTTCATTGACAAGGCTATCTCGATATAAAATATACATCTTGTAATGTTCATAAGCCTGTCTATAATTTCCCAGCATACTGTCTAAATGCGAAAGGCTTCCATAACTATAGTTCAAACCTTCTTTGTCACTTAACTCTGCGGATAGCTGTAATCCTTTTTCAAGAAAACTTTTTGCTATTGAAAGGTTTCCAAGCTTGATGTTTATATTGCCAATGCTAGTGTATGACCAGGCATCACCCCTGGCGTTAATTTCTTTCCAAAACTTCAATCCTGTAAAATAATTATTCAAAGCACCAGTATATTTATTTTTCGCTAGTTCCCTGTTTCCTGTCGCACCTGCTGAATCGCCCTGCCTTTCATATATATTGCCGATAGTAGTGTAGCAAAATGGAACACCCCATATTGGTCCGCGATGCCGCATTGCCTCAAATAACCTCTTCCCAAAAATTAAATATTCAATAGCCTTAGTATAGTTTTCCTGTGCAGTATATACTCCGCTGATCGAAATGTATGCCTGCGCAATCCTGGCAGAATCATGCATTCGCATACTTACTTTTAAAGTTGCAATGAAAAATTTCGACGCTTCCTGTAGGTTGCCATATGAGAACCAGGTTCCTCCTATAAATTGATAAGCAGAAGCCAAATTTTCATCGTCATTTAATTCCTCAAAAAGCTTTAATGCTTCATAATAATTTTTTAGAGCCAGGGAGTAATTTTCCTCCAGAACAGTAAAAGTGTGGCCAATCCATAGCTTGGATTCAGCTACACCTTGTTTGTCGTTCACTGCTTCATAAAGTTCCAGGGCTTTGGAATAGTTTTTTCTCGCTTCTAGTTGATCGTTCTGTCCACCATAACTGCATGCGAGATTATAATAAGCCGATGCTTTTCCTTTTTTAAAATTCATTTTCTCCGAAATAGATAAAGCATCTCTGCCATATTGCAGACCGATAGAGTAATTAGCGTTGTTATTTTCGGCTACACAAAGCTTGTTCAACGTATTTACTTTATTGGTGTCTTCTTTTTGTGTGTGTAAAAGATGTTGTAAGGAATCAATAGTTTTGTTTTGCGGATGTGCCAGATGGGAATACGGAACAAATATTAAAATTAAAATAAATTTCATCTTTTGCAATTAAATATTGACAACAAGTTGAATAGTTGTGCCTGTATTTATTTGTGATTGAATATTCAAGGCAGCCCTGATATCATCGGCTCTTACTTTCATGTTTTTAAGTCCATTGCCGTTGTAGACCTGACTCCGTCCCTCTCCAAATGACAGAGCGTCAAACCCTTTTCCATCGTCCCTAATTATCATTTCAAACTGATTATCGGGTGCAGATAACTTTATTTCCACTTTACCACACGCAGCATATTTTACAAGGTTGTGGATTGCTTCTTTGAAAATTAGAAAAATGTTTTTTCTTTCTTCGGTAGTTAGCTGAATGCTTTTTACCTGCTCATCAACAATAAAATCATTTTGAATATCGCGCGGTGTAAGCATTAGCGCTGCAAAAGCCTGCATGCGGTTTTGTAATTGTTCAAAACTTTCATTATTGGGGTTGATGCTCCAAACGATATCACTCATTTTTTCTATGAGCTCACGGGAAGCAACACCAATTTTTGAGATGGCTTCGTCAGCATTTTCATTTTTTTCTGAGCGGTTTTTCGCCACTTCGCTGTAAATAGAGATGCTGCCAAGGGTGCTGCCGATATCATCGTGCAGTTCGCGGCTGATGCGAAGACGTTCATTCAACATCTCCTGTTGGTTCTGCAATTTTCTGCGGCGGCGGTAGCGATAAAAAGAGTAGCCGCCAAACGAGATGATCATTAAAGCTCCTGACAGAGAAAAATTGCGGATTGTTTTTTGATTTTTTATTTGGGCAAGGGCTAAAACATCTTTTTTATCCTGCATTGCGTTTATCGAGTCTTGTTTTTTATCAAACTGATATTGCATTTGCGATTGCACTAATTTTTTTGTGTTCTCCTCGTTGAACAGACTGTCCCGGTAAGTAACCGCGAGTTGATAATGTCGCAGCGCATTTTTATAGTTGCCACAACTGCTGTCAAATGCTGCGAGGTTTTCGTACGTAAGTTTAATATATAGCAAACTGCCTATCTCTTTTGCGTACGCTAATGCTTTTTGCAGGGATCTGGAAGCATCGTCGTATTTTTTTTGCTTCATGTAAACCAGGGCTACGCTGTTATAAATAAGTGGGATTTGCTCATTAAAGCCTGTTTCCTCGTATAATTTTAAGGCAGCAAAATCGTATTCGAGTGCCTGATCGTAATTTCCCTGCTTATCTGCGAGAAGTCCCAGGCTATTATAAGCCTCCTGAAGGGTATGGATATCGTTTATTTCTTTCGCGATTTTTAAGGCTGTTGAATAATTTTTTATCGCTTCGCCATAGTTGCCCTGTTCAAAATAGAGAAGACCGATAGAAGCCGTAATGTAGGCGCTACTTCCTTTATCCTCCAACTGGTCAGCTATGTTAAGTGCAGAATGAAAATATTTCAAAGCCATGGAATAACTGTGTTGCCCGAGGTAAATATTCCCGATATTAAATTCGTTTAATGAAATGCCGCTTTTGTCTCCGAGTTTTTCACTTATGTTCAGGGCGATGAATGTATTTTTTAATGCTTCCGGATAATTACCCTGCGAAAAAGTGTTATGTCCAATTAACGTGTGCGAAAGGGCAATGCCTTTTAATATATTTTCTTTGTTTGCAACGGTAGCGGACGAGAGTAGCTCTGTATATAAATTCAACGCATCATTACCATATTTTACACCTTCACTATATTTTCCCTGGTCAGCACATATCGCAGATAATCCTCTTTTCGCGCGGGCAATGCCGATTCGATAATTGAGTTTTGTTGCGAGGGCAAGCGCCGTGTTCTCAAAATACAAAGCGGTGTCGCTATTAGAGTATTTGAATTCATGAACAAGCGCAAACAGTGTCTGCACTTTGGCGGTGTCTTCTTTTTGTGTTTGTAAAGCTTTTTCGAGCGAATCTATTCTAAGTAGATCAGCGGGGTTCTTTTGTGCGCCCACTGTAATTGAAGGCAGCAAGGAAAATAAAAGAATCGTTTTGGCAGCTGCGTTCATTTTCCAGTTGATTGTCCTTGCCTAAGTTAGCCATATTACTTCTATCAAAAAAGAGTATGACCGGCTTAGTCCATTAAAACGACAACTGTGCCAGGGCCGTCGCGTCAGTAACCGAGACGCGGCATTGGTCAGGCACGCATGGTGTTCTTATTGTTTACAATTTCCTGTGCAGTGCGGATATGGCTGGTTTGCAAAATTGCCGTTATCATTACATTCGGTGAGTATGGCTCATTATAAATTGCAAAACGATAACGCCGAACAGAATTTTCTTATGGGCCTTTTATAGCACTGGCCGGCGAAATTTTATACATTTGCACCCGCCATTGCCCGATAGTATAATGGTAGTACGTCAGATTCTGGCTCTGATAGTCAAGGTTCGAATCCTTGTCGGGTAACCAGTCTTTTTTAGGAGCCTTGATAGGAATGACTTTCAGGGCTTTTTTATTTTCAGGGGACGATAAAGGGGACATTATTTCTTACCAGTGGATCTCCCGTGTCCATTCGGGCGGCTCCAGCACTGCAACTGCAAATACGCCGTTGTGTGCAGGTGCTGCAGTACTAGAATCAGTCTATTTTTACCAATACTCTTTTCCAGGTGTTATTGTCACCAATAATGATGGTGTCGCTTTTAAAAAAAATGGTCTTTCCTGGTCTGTGTCGATCTAATTGGGAACGCATCGCAAATACACACGGTCGCACCAGGCGTATTTAATAATGCGAAGGCATTCAGTTATTGTACAACATGCTTGCGCCGATGAGTATGACCCCATATCCAGATAGCAATCCCGGACAGTACAAGTACAACGCCTATTAGTTTAATATGTTTCTCCGCAACCGTTATCTCTGTGTTGAGTTCATTTTGAGATAAGGCATTTTCGGATAGCGCATTTGAAGCTAGCGCATTAGAACCCATCGCATTTGAAGCTAGTGAATTTGAAGCCATGGCATTTGCAGATATAGACATGTCGTTTCGGTTTACAAGGAGTCGTTCTAAAGTATTTTAGTAAGAATAAGAAATCAGTTCCAGAACATTTAGCATGAATGATTGAAAAGCTAAGTTACAACATTGAAGCGACGGAGTCTGCGCTATTGCGCATCGTTTTTATCGCTCAATAATAAGCTTGCCGACAAATAGTTCACCGCCGATCGTAATTCTTACGAGGTAAACTCCGGGCACGATCACAGATGATGTCGTCACTTGTTTTTTCAGTTGCCCGTTGTACACTCGTGCATCCGATGTGTATACAGCGCTTCCCTGCGCGTTGATCATCTGGATCTGCGCCTTGGCCGTGAGCGATTCGTTCAACGCTAATTCAAGCATAAATACGTGCTGCGCAGGATTAGGATACAACCTGAAATTTG
>DASQJI010000194.1:0-7389 GCA_035631175.1 Parafilimonas sp. | reverse complement strand
AAAATCAGCGCGAAGATAGCGAATATTCGTTCATGCAAGCAGGCAGCTGTTTAGTTTCGAAATCGCAAATGCCAAAAAACAAGATCCGAAAATTTCAAACAACAAGTTCCAAAAAACAAGATCCAAAAAAATAAAAATTTGAAATTAACGCGTTGTGCAGATCAAAATCGACTTGCGAAAATCCTTTTTGAGTTAGTTTTCTGCGAGTACACATGGCAACCATGTCGCAGTCATGCCCGGCCCCGACCGGGCATCCGCTCTAAGTAATTTGAGAGGCCAATAAATAAATCTTTCCACCCAAGATTCTTCAGTTGTTTTTCAGTTGTAATGGCATCTTCCATTCTGCCGAATGTCTCCTAGTAAACAAGCTTGTTGCAATTATATTTTGCGGCAATGTACACTGTCCCTCCATATTGCATGAACTAAAGTTAACAGATTCCCGCCTTCGCGGGAAAGACGTGCAGACTCGTTCATGAAATATGTACTTTATTTTATTGCAAGATTGGGCAATCATTGGGACTACACTTAATAGCAAAAACGCGTTTTAAATTAGCACTTCAAACGCCAGCCGCATTGATTTTGTTACCCACGAATTCCTTCCTGTTTTCTTTTTTTGTTTCTTGAGATTTGGTTCATGGATTTTTTTTATCCATTCATTTCTCAAATCCTGCATTATTTTCTGCCTTGCTGTTTGCAACATCAAGATTCCACGCTGACGTTAAAATGTACGGCGATGCGCTGCCTGCATACTTGTTTTCGTACCTGCATTCAATCGTTCTGCTTTCGCCGGGGGCAAGAGAAATGTAATTATCAGAAAAAATAACCGGCAAGATATCGTCTGCATTTTTATCTTTTAATGCGCGCACGTGAACAAAGAACGCAACCGCCTTACCCGTGTTTGTTATCGTGATAGTGTGTTCTGTCTTATTTTCCTTTTCTTTACTAGCGTATTTTACATCGAGCGTTGATTTCGGCATCTTGCTCAATGCAGTGAAATCGGAAAAATCAGATTGCGGCGTGTAGTACCACTCAGATTTTTGCCAGCGCAATGCATCCTGTTTTTGTGAGAGCCAGTACCAGTTTATACTTTGCGTTGCGCCTTTCGCATCTTTCAATTCAAGACGAAGAAAGTAAGTCGCCGACAATCCTGCGATCTGTGGAATGGCGAAACAATGCTTCGTGCCGTCTGCCTCTACGTCCGTTGAAACGGTGTTAGAATATTTTACCGTCCCATCAAGATTGTACACATCGGCTTTGACAGTTAGGCCAGAAAATCTTTGCAGAAGACAATTGATGATATCTACTTCATTCGATTTGTATGAATACATTACATGCAGCGACTCCATAGATTTTTTCATCCCGAAATAAGTACCTGCCGGATACAAGTAGTAATCATATGTGTGCCATATTAAACTGGGCCATGGATTACACAGCATCCATTGCACTACTCCCGTTGCGGTGTTATATTTATTTAACCCATAGGCTTCCATCATGGCGCGATGGCCTTCATAATTTTGCAATTGGGCCTTTGCCAAATATTCATTTATCGACGATGATTTCCCATAACGCTGATTCAATGCATTGTCAAAGATCTTCGTATTGCCGAATTGCATGGTGCCGCAATGATATTGCCAAACGCTGTTCGTATACCACATGGAATCTTTCGGGATGAATTTGATCAAACTTTCATAAGGCGGAATAGAAGGCCCCGGCGAAATTTCCGTCGCAAAACTCCAGGAGCCTCCGTATTTATTTGAATCCGTTTCCCAATATATCGGCGGCACCCAATCGTACGGACCGTTTATTTTTACGCCACTATAGCCGGAAACCTTTGATTCACTTGCATCGGCAGTTGATATCGTTGGATTCGGCCACTTCAGATATTTTTCGATTGATAAATAATCGCTTTCTACTGAGGGATCGCGGGGCGGCATGTCGCTTCCGTTTAGCCAAACCATCACGCATGCTTTGTTGCGCAGCCAATACATCACGCTGCTGTCGGATGCCATTGCGACTGCTCTTTCTGCGCCGTTCCAGTTTTCAGGATATTGCCACGCGCCACAACACATCCAGCCGGTCATTACCAGCAAACCATACTTATCACAGAGGTCGTAAAAATTATCATCCTCAAGTTTTCCTTCCGACCGAACAATATTCATGTTCATATCACGAACAAGCCTTAATTCCTGTTCTTCTCTCTCCGCTGAATGTCGCTGGAAAATATCAGGCGACCACGCAGCGCCGCGCAGCATGATCGGTTTTCCATTCACAATGAATTCCCTTGAATGATCATTGATAAGTTTTGAATCAATTTCTCTTATGCCAAAATTTTCAGAGACGGTGTTACTTAGATTGCCTTCCCGCACGATTGAAATTTCAATCCTGTTCAATTGCGGCTCACCGTATTGCCACGGCCACCATATGCGGGGGTTCTTCACATTCAATTGTGGATATTGCGCCGGAGTAAAAGTTACTTGCTTTATTTCATTTGGCATTAAGTGAACCTGCTGCTCGAACGTTAGATCATCATTAATCTTTCCTTTTACCACCGCGTCCTTTTCCTTATCGGTATAATTCACTACCTCGGCGTCTACTGTCAGATGAGCCACATCCAGCGAGGGAAGATCGAATTTTGTAGTAACGAGCGGATACCGCACTCCCACCCTGTCATACGTTTTTATCTCCACATTATTTACGATGCCACCGTTGTAATCGGGTGGATAGTGAATCCAGTCGGCATAGTCAATAGCCAGATCGCCATCATGTTTGTTTGGATTGAAAGGCCGCACGATCTGGAGGGCAAGCACATTCCTTCCGTCATACTTTATTTGTTTGCTAACATCCAGCTCGATAATTCGGAACGGACCTTTTATGTAAGATGAGTCGGCGATCTTTACACCATTCAGCCACACATTGGCTTTGTAATTGATGCCGTGCAATTTCAGGATCACGTTTTTATCTTTCTCCGACGCAGGCAGATCGAATTCTTTTCTGAACCACCAGGGATGGTCCATTCGTTTATCGGCCAGCTTTTCAAAATTCTTCCCGTAAAACGGGTCGAAATTGTATTCGTTGTTCGAAAGCAGGCCGGCAATGATCGTAGACGGAACGGAAATTTTATACCAGCCCTTAGCCGAAAAATCTTTTTGAGAAATTTGAGCTCCGGTGGATTTATCGGCCGTAGATGATTGCATTCGCCAATCATCATGCAGGATCATTTGAAAGTTTTCTGTCCTGTTTTGACCGAATGATTGCTGAATAAATATCAGCGATAAAAAGAAAAAAAATGTTTTCATATAGAAGATGAATAGTTAGGAATGACTGACGCCGCGAAGATAATTACAAACAAAACAACCGTTGATGATCCGAGTCAGTGTTGGCTGAACACTGCACCAATTTGGAATTTAACCGAATTTGGTAAAAAGATTAGACGGATAAACGAGTTTGCTTATTAGGGAAAAAGGTGCGGGCCAAGTTCTTGTCGCGTAGTCGAATGGCTGCTTTCGTGTTGAAAGAGTGGTGATCGAACTGATGGCACCTTATTACCTTAGTAGAAAAACGGGCCACACGCAATCAACCTTATCTCCCTTATTAAGCGGTCAACGGAGCAACGTTCCAGTGATCATTCTCTTAGCAATTGGGTTCATCGAACCGCATCATAATACAAAGCGGCGGCACCCAATATGCCGCTATTTTCCAGCTCCGATACTTTTATAAGCAGGCGGTCGGCAACCTTTGTGTAAACGCAGGTGCGGATGCGTTCCCACATCGTTCGTTGAAAAAAATCATACGCGTGCCGTACCGCGCCGCCGAGAATGATCAGTTCCGGATCGTATGTATACATGATCAGCTTGATGTTGTTGCCGAGGTGTGTTCCAAGTTCTGCATATAATCGCAGCGCATCGTCATCACCCTGCTGCGCTTTTTCAAAAACAAACTCACCATCGAGCCCGTAAACATTTTGGAAGAAAGAGCCGCTGCTATAGTACTCGTAAACTTTATCGAGATAATCGACGATCCCAAATTCACCTGCTCCGCAATTGTGCCCCGCATACAATTTTTTGTTGATGATGACACCTGCCCCAACACCTGTCCCAATCGTTAACCCGATCATTGAACTATACCCTTTTCCTCCTCCAAAATAATATTCACCCAGTGCAAAACAATTTGCATCGTTGTTGATGTACACCGGAACGTGATAACGATCTTCCATCAGTTTCTTTAATGGCACCTCTTTCCAGGACGGAATGTACTGCACGTCCTGAACTACTCCATGCTCAAGATCAACTACGCTCGGCACGCCAATGCCAATAGCCACCACTTCATCAGTCACCAATTGGTCAGCGAGTTCAAAAACATCATCCAAAACTTCCTGCTCCGTGCCCTGGCTTCGGATCCGTTTCGATCGTATCCCTGACAATTCATCCGCCGCCACATAAGCACCGCGCACATTCGTTGCACCAAGATCAATACCTATCACCTTGTCTTTACTCATGCATCAGCAATTTCTTTTTTATCAAAAACCGTTTTGTTGGAAATGATCGGCTTCGCCCAAAAACCGATCGCTAAAATATACCCGAGCGTGATATACAAAAAGAACATACCGTAACGCAATCCGAAAACGTCGCTCAATCCGCCGATGACAAGCGGTACAATTGCGCCGCCGATGATGCCTGTAAGAATGATCCCGGCGAAAGAACCGTGATCTTCTTCGACAGAGTTCAACGCAAGCGAAAAAATAATCGGATACATCACCGATGCAAAAAATCCAACGCATGCGAAAGCGTAAAATGAAATGTTGGCAGGCGCGAACAATGCGACCGTTAACGACACCAATGCAAGGACAGTAAAACTGATGAGCACCTTGCGGCTGTCGATCAGTTTTAATAACACTAATCCAAGTAATCCGCCAAACAACATGTATAACCAAAAATCAGAAACTGCTGTTGTTCCTTGTGTGTTCGGGTCGTAATGGTGATATGTTGCCAGGAACTGCGAGATCCAGTAAGACGTTCCCTGCTCAGTGCCAACATAACAGATCATTGCGATAAAATACAACACAACAATACGTTTCCTGAACAACCTTACATACGTATGCCACGGGCCGGACTTCTCTTCGCTTGTTAATTCTACTTTTGGAAATTTCGAAAGCATGACCACAACGATCATTATAACCGAGATCACTGCAAACAGCCAATACAGCGATATCCACAACAAATTTGCAGGCGTTAATGATCGTAGTGTAGAGAGAAATGAGTTTGCATTTGGATCATTCAAATTTTCCACGAGGTACGAATAAACAAGCGGGCTTAAAAACGAAGCGCCGCCAAATATCAATTGGGCCAGCACAGAATTGAATGCATAATGTTCTTCACCACCTGCGGTGCGCAACAGCGGGTTAATAACGACCTGCAACATTGCCATACCACAGCCGATCAGGAAAAGCGACAACAACGAATTCAAATATCCGGGAGCGATTGCTAAAAGCAGTGAACCAACAAAAGACACGGCAAAGCCGGCCACCATGATCTTCTTCTGCTTATATGTTTCAACAAGCATACTCGAGGGGATTGAAATAACGCCGTATGCAATAAAAAATACGAATGGGAGGCACGCGGCCAGTGTATAACTCAGCTTAAAATCACTGCTGATGGCAGGATTGAGTGCACCAAGAACATTAGTTATGAAAGAAATGACAAAGAACGTGATCATGATGAGGACCACGATGTAATAATTGCGTTTCATGAAACGTATTTAGTGGCAAGAGATATGAAAGCACAAGATAAAAGAAAGGATGTTATTTTGGAAAGCTCATTTTATCTTATCGCTTAGCCACGACATCAACACTTCGTCAACAAAAGCATTTTCTGATCTTAGATACGTCAACTTTCTTGACATGCCCTCCTCCTGAAAGCCAGCTTTTTCATAAAGCCGCCGCGCTTTCGCATTTTCCGCATACAGGCTTAATTCGATCCGCAAAAAACCATGTTGTTCCGCATACAGAATTATTTCGTTCATCATCGACATTCCGTATCCCCTTCCTGCGAAATCGGGGTGTACCGCAAGTCCGCCAAGATAAACCACATGAGATGATCTGTAAGAATTCGGTACCAGTTTGAACATACCAACCGGCACTCTTTCATTTTCATAAATAAACTTAACGCCTCTTTGCAGCAACTCTTCAAACACTGGCCTGAACTGGTCAGCGCCCATCATGTCATACAACAAAAAACGGTTGACCTGCGGATGCATGTACATTCCATACACGAATTCAAAATCATCGCTGCTTGCTTTTCTTATCATTGTATCTATAAATGTTTTTTGAAATAACGGAAAGGCGAAAATCAGGTTACAGCCAACCTGAACGTTTGAAAAAGATATACAACCCAACGCAAAGTCCGAATGTGATGGTTAGTACAACAGGATAACCCCAGGCCCAATGCAGCTCCGGCATGTCGGAGAAATTCATTCCATAAATACCGGCAACCATGGTGGGCACGCCGATGATCGCGGCCCATCCCGCAAACTTTTTCGATACCTCACTTTGAGAGATCGAGGTGAGAGAAAAATTTGCCTCCAGCGCTGCAGTGACCAGCTCACGTGTATTATCGAGCATTTCCGTGATGCGTAAAGTATGATCGTATACGTCTCTGAAATAGGGACGGGTATCATCAGGAATGAGTTGTATATCGAAGCGCATTAACCTGTTGGAAATATCGATCAGCGGCGATATGGCTCGCTTAACTTCCAGCAGTTCGCGTTTAAGTTCATACACACGTTGAGTTGTTTCGCGGCTCGGCTTTTCGCCAAACACTTTTTCTTCTACCTGGATGAGTTCATGCTCGAGCGCGTCAATAACGGGAAAATATTGATCAACGATCGAGTCCATGACGGCGTACAGCGCGAAGGCGGGCCCCTTTGCGAGCAACTTTGGCGTGCTTTCGCAATGAGAACGCACTTCTTTGTATGCAACAGATGAACCGTGCCTCACCGTTATCAGAAAATTGTGATGCAGAAAAAAGTGGGTCTCACCAAATTCGATGTGGTGGTCATTTGGATTGATCTGCGCAGTACGCAGCACAATAAAAAGGGTTTCGCCGTATGATTCAAGCTTTGGCCGCTGGTGTGCATTATGCGCATCTTCGATCGCAAGATCGTGCAGGTGAAATTGCTGCTGCACCGTTCGAAGCAATTCTTCATCAGGCTCATGCAGGCCTACCCACACGAACTGATCCGGTTGGTGCAAGACACCATCTATGCCATTGAGTTCAAGATTCGCAACCCGCCGTCCCTGGCTATAAACGGCAGCATTTACGATGGCATCCATAATCAAATTTTTACAAGCTTAGTAAGCAGCTACTAAAAGTATGGATTTTTGAAATGCGAAGT
>DASQJI010000193.1:0-1961 GCA_035631175.1 Parafilimonas sp. | reverse complement strand
TTTTACGGCACCGGCTTGAAAAACGATAATAACAAACGTCTTCTTCGTTCTGCGTTGAAACATTTATTTCCATCTGCGGGTGTGGAAGTGCAAACTGATCTGCTCGCAGCCGCAAGAGCTTTATGTAAAAATGGAAATGGAATAAGTTGTATCCTGGGTACCGGTTCTAACTCTTGTTATTATAACGGAAGAAGGATCGTAAAGAACAGTCCCGGGCTCGGGTTTATCCTCGGCGATGAAGGCAGCGGCGCATATCTTGGCAGGAAGGTGGTTCAACATTTTTTGTATAATACGTTCGATGAAGAATTGATGCTTGCCTTCAACAAAAAATATAATACAAGCGATACAGAGATCCTTGAAGGTGTTTACAGGCAGCCACAACCGAATCGTTATCTCGCTTCATTTTCTTTATTCCTCGCTGAAAACCGGGGCCATTATATGATCGAAAACATCATCGAAGATGGCCTGAATGATTTTTTCTTCACGCATTTGTGCAAATACAATGAAAGCTGGCTATACCCCATCCATTTCACCGGGGGTGTGGCCTACGGCTTTAGAGATGTGATCAAAGAGCTCTGCCACAGTTATGAAATGGAACTGGGCGTCATCCTCAAACGGCCAATGGATGGCTTGATCAATTTCCATATTGGCGATCCCGCGTAACAGCGTAGTTGATCCGACTCGCTACGATAAACCTTCAAAATAGTTTTATATTGCCTCGTTATGTGCGTTCAAAAATTACCAGGAACATTTTAGTCAGTGAAAAATCAGCGAACAAGGTTTTGGTTATTGGGGTATTTTGTTTGCAATTCAGTTTTAATCCATGCTCAATTATGTAACAATAACCTGGGTGATCCTATTGTAAATGTTACATTCGGTACAGCCGGCGCGTCTGCTTTGCCGTCAAATACAACGTATTCTTTTACGCATGGCTGTCCTTCGAAGGGGCAATATACAATCGATGATTTTCTATTTGGCTGCGGCGGGTCATGGGTGCAAATTATAGGTGACCATACTCCGAACGACGTTGACGGTAATTACATGCTGATCAATGCCGAAAGCACACCGGGCGTTGTTATTTCCGATACGGCGCACAATCTGTGCGATAACATGACCTACCAGTTTTCGGGATACATTGCTAATGTGATGCAGGATGTTTTAACCTGCGGCGGCAAGGCCGTACTTCCTAATCTCACTTTTACAGTTCAGAAACTTGACGGTACTGTGCTTGCGAGCTATAACACCGGCGACATTCCTATTACAAATGACAAGGTCTGGAAACAATATGGTCTTTCTTTCAAAATGCCAACCGGGGTAAACGACGTCATCTTAAAGGTCAATGCAAATGCTCCGCCGGGTTGCGGCAACGCTTTCGTAATTGATGATATTGTTTTCAGCAACTGCGGGCCGGCGGTGTCAGTAACTGTTAATGACACGACGGCTAATCAAGACGTTTGTGCAGATTACGCGAATAGTTTCATTATGAAAGGCGCCTACTCCGCAGGTTTTAGCGACCCTGTCGTGCAGTGGCAAAATAGTTTAGATACGGGCAGAACATGGAATGATATTGCCGGTGAGACAACAACAACTTATGTAGTGCCGCCGATTGCATCGGGTTTGGTCGAATACCGGATGGTTGTTGCTGAAAGGGCAAACATTAATTCCGCTAATTGCCGGATGAGATCGAACGCTATTTCCATCAACGTGCATCCTTTGCCGCCACATAAACTTCCTGAAAGTTTGGAGGCATGCACTGGAACCGACTATATTTTGCCAGCGCCGGATCCAAACTCACTTGATGTAAAATGGACAGGCCCGAATGGTTATACTTCCACAATGCGCCAATCGGTGATCCCGAAATTTCAATTTGCCGACACAGGTCTCTATAAATTCCGGCAAAATTTTTTCTATGGCTGTTTCTCGTTGGACTCATTTAATATAACGGCAGCAAAGGGCATAGC
>DASQJI010000192.1:0-5149 GCA_035631175.1 Parafilimonas sp. | reverse complement strand
AATTTATTGCGGAGTATACTTGCTCCGTATGAGCTTTTTCAAGATCACCATCTGTCCCAGGTGGTAATGCGCATGTTCGGCGATTCCGTGCAGATTCTTGTAATAGGATGATTCGCCGTTCGGTGTTAATTCTTCCAGTCGTTCTTCGGGAAAATTCTCGGCGGCTGCAGATAACCTTTCAAATGATTGATGTGCATCATCGATGAGTTGCTTCCACTCTTCTTCACTTTTTAGTTCTGGCATGTCGAAACCGTTTGCCTCATTAATGTGCGGCGATACGCCGTGAAGTCGTTGTCGCACAACGTCATTATAAAATTTTACATGATAAAGTATTGAAGCGATACTATTCCTGGAAGCTTGAGTTACACTGGTTGCTTCTTCGAAAGTTAGATCTGCAACAGTGTCCTCAATACCTATTTCTGTCCAGTTTGTGCCATCAAAAACTTCTTTGACGTGGCTTGCAATAAGAGATGTTATTTTCATTGTCTTCAATTTAAAATTTACAACTTGCTCTTTCGCCCATTTGACGAATCAATATTTCTCCATCACGCCCAATCCGAACAAGGCAAAATCATATTTCACCGGGTCGGCCGGGTCCAGCGTGCGAAGATATTCGGTTAATTCCAGTGCAGCCTGCCAGTCGATCTGCTTCCGGTGCAATAAATTAAAACGGCGGGCTACTCTTGCAACATGTACATCGATCGGGCAAACAAGTTGCGATGGTTTTATTTTTTTCCAGATGCCGAAATCAACGCCTTTTTTATCATTGCGCACCATCCAGCGCAAAAACATATTCAGCCGTTTGCAGTTTGACTTGTTTTCGGGTGTCGCAATATGTTTTCTTGTTCTTCGTATATGTTCAAGAGAAAAAAAATAATGATGAAAGCCGGTCAGCATCTGCTCAACATTTTGGCCCCATTTTATAAACGCAGTTTCAAGAGAAGGATGTTGACCGTAATGATACTTCAGGAATTCTATGAAGTACAACAGATCTGTCGTTTTAAAAGTTCGATGTTTAAAGCTTGAGAGACCTTCCAGGTTTGACGGATCAGCATGCAGGCAAAATTCATGCGGGCTCATATCCATTAACGTCATCAATTCTTTCGATTTGTTGATGATCGTTGTGCGGTTGCCCCATGCAAAGATCGCTGCGAAAAACCCTGCAATTTCTATGTCTTGTTTTTTTGAGAACAGGTGCGGAATGCTGATCGGATCGTCTTTAATGAATGAAGGTTGGTTAAATTGTTCAACCTTGTTGTCAAGAAATTTTTTGAGATCTGTTTGGCCTTTACTGATCACTGGAAAACTTTATATCGCTTGTAAATAATTCCTTTCCTTAAAGGTATTTTCTTGATTTGGTTAAGGATGATCTTCTCTCAATATACCGATGCGAATTTAGCCTCTGGCTCCTTTGGCTGTGGTGTGCATAATTTAACCAAGTGAGCAAGAAATATCTCCGCCTAGCGGCTTAAATTGCGGTTTGCTATGGACAAATTTATTGTTTCGGCGAGAAAGTATCGTCCCCAGACCTTTGATACCGTCGTAGGGCAACAGCATATCACGACCACTTTAAAAAATGCCATTAAAAATAACCAGTTAGCGCACGCGTTTTTGTTTTGCGGCCCGCGTGGGGTTGGCAAGACAACCTGTGCCCGCATACTTGCAAAAACGATCAATTGCGAAAACCTCCAAGCTGACGGAGAGGCGTGCAATGTATGCGGCTCATGCAAAAGCTTTAACGAAGGGACTTCATTCAACATTCACGAACTCGATGCTGCCAGCAACAATTCAGTAGATGATATCAGGACACTTGTTGAGCAGGTGCGGTTTATGCCGCAGGCTGGCAAATACAAAGTGTATATTGTGGATGAGGTTCATATGCTAACTGCGTCGGCTTTCAATGCTTTTTTGAAGACGCTCGAGGAACCGCCTCCATATGCGATCTTTATTTTAGCTACAACGGAAAAGCATAAGATCATCCCAACCATACTGTCTCGTTGCCAGATCTTCGATTTTAAACGTATTACGACAAATGATACTGTTCAGCACCTGCAAAAAATAATCGCGAAAGAAAATATCAAGGCAGAAAAAGCGGCACTGCAGGTGATCGCTCAAAAAAGCGAAGGGTGCATGCGTGATGCCTTAAGCATCCTCGACAAGATCGTAAGCTTTACCAATGGCGAAGTTACTTACCAGAATACGCTCGAACACCTTAACATACTCGACGCCGATTATTATTTCCGGCTGCTTGATCATTTGTTACACCAGGATATAAGCGGTGCAATGTTGTTGTTTGACGAGATCAACAGCAAGGGTTTTGAAGGCGACCATGTAATGAATGGCTTTGCTGAATTTTTGCGCAATATACTTGTGAGCAAAGATGCAAAGGCGGCCGCATTACTCGACGTGGTTGAAGGAATGCAGGACAAATATGTTTCTGTCGCAGCAACGGTAAGTATGTCTTACTTAGTCACTGCCCTGAATATTTTGAACGAGTCTGAGATCAACTATAAAATGGCGCGCAATAAACGGCTGCATGTTGAACTCGCTTTAATAAAACTCAATTTTTTGCAGCAGGCCATTGAGCTGGCTAATGACAATGGGAGTGTGGTCAGAAAAAAGAAAGTTGATGCGCCGGTAATTCACGTCGCTAAACCGATCGCAACCCCGCAAGCCAGGCCGAAAGCATCCGACTCAAAACTATTTATTGAATCACCCGCAAATAAGAACGGTTCAAAAAAGGAGAGGGAACCTGACGTTCAATTGACAACGGTTCAGGACGCCGTTCCCGCATATGAAAATTCTGATGCTCATCAGATAAAAAAACCAGAGCGCGCAAAGCCGAAAGTGAACGAAGGCAGCAAAAAGAATTTATTGGACAGTTTGCGTGACAAGTACGGCGATAAGTATCTGATTGAGGAGATCAAGGATGCCGAATCTCTTTCATATGAAAAGTTGAACCAGGTATGGCAACAATATACAATGAAGCTCGAGGACCAAAAAAAACATTCATCAGCGAATACTTTCAAAGTAGCCCGGCTCAATATTGAAACGGAGAACTTTTTCACGATCACAGTGCACGCTATCACGCAGCAAAAATTCATCGAACAGGAAAAGACGATGCTTTGTGATTTCATCCAACAGGCCTTCAACAACCGAAGCATAAATTTCAAAGTGCTGGTGGAGGAGGGCAAAAAGGAAGAATTACCCGTTCATCTAACACTAAATAGCCGTCAGCGTTTCGAAAGGATCGCCGAAAAATATCCCCTGGTAAGAGAGCTGAAGAACCGGCTGAACCTGGACCTTGACTATTAGGAACTCTTTGGCTTCCTGTTCTTTTTGATTATTGTTTGATAATACTTGCAAACCGCCGGCAAACCACATTCGTCGCAATTCGGATTCCGGGCATGGCAAACGTATCGCCCGTGCAATATCAACCAGTGATGCGCCTTGTGAATGAGTTCTTTTGGGATAAATTGAATTAGCTGCTTCTCCGTTGCGAGAGGCGTCTTTGCGTTTACCGTAAGTCCGATTCGCGCTGCCACGCGAAAAACGTGGGTATCAACAGCCATGTTGGGCTGAAGGTCAATAACAGACGTGATCACGTTTGCCGTTTTTCTTCCAACGCCCGGAAGTTTTATTAATTCTTCAACTTTCAGCGGCACCTTCCCTGCATAATCGTTCACCAGCATTTTAGCCATGCCGATCAGGTGCCGCGTTTTGTTATTCGGGTAGGATATGCTTTTCACATATGGGAAAAGCTCTTCAAAAGTGGCGGACGCCATTGCTTCAGCGGTCGGATATCTTTCAAAGATGGCGGGCGTTGTCATATTTACCCGCTTATCTGTGCATTGCGCTGAAAGGATCACAGAAACCAAAAGCTCATACGGGTTTTCGTAGACGAGCTCCGTCTCAGGAACCGGGATATGCGTCTGGAAATAGTCGAAGGCAAAACGAAACCGTTCGTTGCGGGTCATAAAAAAATTTCTGTTCTGGCTGCTAAATTAGCCTTTGAACAGAAATTTTTTCGGGCTGACTAAACAATCACTCGCTTGCGCATGGCATAGCGCATTATACTTTGTACTGTTTGTTTACGCGGCGATTGCAATTGCATCGCATTGAGGCGATTTACCGCCTCCACAAAGACGTTGAATTTCTCCCTTAGAGCCCAATTAGTGGAAAGTTCATTCGCAATGGCCTCACTCTCTGGATCACTCAATTCGCCGGCGTGATAAAGTAATAAATCTTCCGGAGTAAAATTTGGCATACAAATCATTTTAAATAAACAACTCTTTACTCACAGAATATTGGATAGTCTTCAAAACGGTAACAGAACTTATGCTACTAAAACGGCTGTAGAAATTATATTATTGTTATGCGGCTTAATTTTTTTGCGGCTTTGCGGAGGAAACCACAAACACGTCTTCGTTGTCTTTTTTAAGTAGGTATTTTTCGCGGGCGTATCGCTCGAGGGCGGCAGAATTATTTTGAAGGTCGGAAAGATTTTTTTTTGTTTGTGCGATCTGCTGCTCATAAAACCTTTTGCTTGCAAGCAACTCATTTAGTTGGCGGCGACGGTCGAGTTGTACAAAGATGTCGTTGTGATCGATGAAAAGCATAAGGATGACAAAGCCTGTGAGCGCTGCTATGTACTTATTACGCAGGATGTTTACTAATTTGACGGCTACGTTCATAAGATTTGATGGCGTAAATCTACAAAATCCGGGAACCTGTTTTTAAAACGTGTGAATATGTGTATAAATTGCAAGGCTTTGGAAATCAAGAAACGCTCATCAAAATTTTCATGTTCGGGAAACGCACGAAAAATCTCCTTTTAGCCTGTCTATGTTTTGTTCCGGTAATGGCAACGCTTGCACAATACGGCGATTCCGCCCGGTTATTGAAATTGCAGGCTCCAGATTCTTTTTGTGTAGAAATGCGCACCAGCATCGGGAACATGGTTATCCAGGTGAACCGGCACTGGTCACCGCTGGCTGCCGATCGGTTCTATCAACTCGTTACTTCCGGGTATTTTAACGACAGCCGGCTTTTCAGGAGCAACAGGAAATATCTTCAATTCGGAATTGGCAACGACAGCGCGGTGAACGCGTTTTGGGACAGGCATCCCATAAAAGACGAACCTGTGATA
>DASQJI010000191.1:0-7084 GCA_035631175.1 Parafilimonas sp. | reverse complement strand
CATGGGCAAGATGAAATAAATCACTTTTGATCTTCTTTCAGGATTCAATGGAGAAACATCCAGGACGCCGGCCATCGTTGTTCCGCTTCCAAACAAATTACCGGTTGTTTCTGCGCGCTCGTTTGCTCGCCGCATTTTACCAAACCACGGAAGTACTCCCAGGACAAAGATTGGAATGAGCAGCACACTGATGTAACCGTATGCGACAAACGGGATCATTTGCCAGTACGTTGCAAGGCCGCGACCGGGCGGTGCCACGTGCGATGTTTCAAGAACAGCACCAACAAAAATTGTCCATGTGGAAATCGGCGCGATGACGCACCACGGCGGCGCGGTTGTGTTGACGATATACGCAAGCATTTCTCTCGGTACTTTGAATGCATCGGTTATTTTACGCATCGATAAACCAACGGTCAATGCGCTGAGATAATCGTCGAGAAAAATAGCCAGGCCAAGTCCCCACGTGCCCATGAGCGCACCAGTTTTTGTCCGGATCCGTTTCAGCGCCCATTCGCCGAATTTTAAAGTGCCGCCACTTCGCACCATCAGCCCGATCAATGAGCCATACAAGCCGCACACGAGTATCACCCAAACAGATCCTCCGTCAGAAGGATCGCCGATCACGCGCTCCATGGATTCAACAAAACCCGTAAAAAAATTCGTCTTTTCATAAAAGCCGATAATGACGAAACCAACAAGGCAACCGATGAGCAGCGGCTCAAAGGATGTGCGCATGATGATCGCGAGTACAACCACAATCAGCGGAGGTATTAATGCAATTGCGCCGTAGGTCATGCTGCCGGACCCCTAAAAGGGAGTTTTGGTTTCTGCTTTTAATGAAAGCCAAACGCGCTGACTGAATATTGTTACCATGTAAAGTGTATACTAATTTTTGTCGCTAAAAATTCATTCCACCAAAGCTTATTAATTTTTTTTCGAGATATTCAAATAAGCCTTCACTGCCACTCTCATGACCGAGCGCACTTTGCTTCCATCCAACAAAAGGGGCTTCAACGCCTTGCGGAAGCCATTCATTTATTCCAACCATACCAAACTCCAATGATTCAGCAAAAAAATATGCATCATTCAAATTATTGGTCCACACATACGACGCAAGGCCATACTGTGTTTTGTTCGCCCAGTCTACCACTTCATTTTTATTTTGAAAACGAATCAGTGGCAACACAGGTCCAAAGATCTCTTTGTTGATCGCAGCAGTTGAAGCATCTACGTCAGTGAGTAAAGTGGGCGAAACGAACCAGCCTTTTTCGGTGTCGATGTTTGTGGCAGTTGTTGTTGCGCCGGATCTCTTTGCTTCGTCAATGATGCTTAGCACCTGTTGCTGTTGACGTTGATTGATCAGCGGGCCCATGTTTGTTTCTGCATTAAGCCCGTTGCCCACTTTCAATTTCTGAAGGTTTGCTTTTGCGGCATCCGTAAAGTGATCAAAAATTTTATCGTGTACAAAAAAGCGTTGCGGGGAGATACAGACTTGGCCTGCGTTCCGCACTTTAGCAAAGACAGCAGATTTCGCCATTACGTCAACATCCACATCGGCACCGATGATCACCGGCGCGTTACCGCCAAGTTCGAGCGTAAGTTTCGTATTTGTTCTTGATGCGCCGTCCATTAAAATTTTTCCAACGCGGGTACTTCCGGTAAAACTTATTTTTTTGACGGCATAGTTACTTAATAGCTCGTCTCCTATCGATGCTGCGTCGCCATTGATGTTGTTTACAACTCCGGCGGGCACTCCGGCTTCTATTAAAGCGTTTACAATATTATTCGTCGTCATTGCCGTGAACTCTGATCCTTTGGTAACTAGTGTGCATCCTGCTGCGAGTGCAGCGGACCATGCGCGTGAAGGATTATAGGCCGGAAAATTCCAGGCAGTGATCACTCCAACAACCCCCATCGGTTGCCAGATGGTCATCATGCGTTTATCATTTCGAACGGACGGGATCGTTTTTCCGTACGCACGTTTTCCTTCTTCTGCAAACCATTCAAACAAATTGGCAGCGGTTGCCCATTCCGCTTTGGCTTCGGCGATCGGTTTACCGCTTTCCATCACCATTTGTTTTGAAAATGTTTCGATATTGGCGCGCATGATGTCTGCCGCCTTCTTTAGAATGTTCGCCCGTTGGTAGACGTTTGTTTTACTCCATGCTTTAAATGCTGCGGAAGCTGCGTCGATCGCAGCCTTACAATCGTCAGCGTTCCCCCAGCTGATTTCATCCAGAACCTCTTCGGTTGCAGGATTAATCAATTTTTCAGTCTTTGCTGATTTCGCCGGAACATACTCGCCATTGATGTAATTACTAATCATTGTAATTTTTTTTATTATGGACCCAACTGCGTTATTATTATTGAGCTCCTCTTGCGTCGCACACTTGTACGTTCGGTTCTTTATTCAACAAGAATGGCACACGGATGAAACGAGTTTTGCTTCGCGTATTCTTGTGTCGTGGTCGCTTCGTGGTTCCAAGCCGTAAACCACCAAGGCCGGAAGACAGAAAGTTTCACAAAGCGCCGTCATTTGCGCTGACCCTCTCCCACCCTTTAGGGGTTGGGGGCTGTCATCCGAGTTCCAACAACACGCTCTCTAAAATATCCAGCCCTTTATTCAATAAACGTTCTTCGATCACCAACGGACTTAAAATGCGAATTACATTTCCATTCACACCCGCGCTGATGATCACCAGCCCGCGCCTTGCACATTCATGTATGATCTTCGTCGTGAGTTCCGCATTTGGCTTTGTATGATCTGCATTATGCGAAATTTCAAACGCGAGCATCGCTCCCAGCCCGCGTACTTCGCTGATGATGTGTGGAAACTGTTGGTGAAATTTTTCAAATCTTGCACGAACTATTTTACCAACCTTTTCACCGAGAGAATTGATATTGATTTCCTGCATGTAATTTAATGTTGCCAATGCCGCAGCACAGCAAACAGCATTGCCGGCGTACGTGCCTCCTATTGTGCTTGGCGCTGCGCTATCCATTATGCGCGCTTTACCCATCACTGCTGCAATCGGCATGCCGCTGCCCAAACTTTTTGCCCACGTAGAAATATCGGGAATCACATCGTAATGATGAAATGCAGCCCACTTGCCCGTCCGACCAAAGCCGCTCTGCACTTCATCAAATATCAATATGATTCCATGTTCATCACATAGCTCGCGCAATTTTTTTACATATGCTTTCGGCGCTACGAAAAAACCGCCTTCACCCTGTACCAATTCAATGATGATCGCGGCAACATCTTCAGGTCGCACACTAGTTTTGAAAAATTCCTTCAGCTTTTCAATTTCAATTTCTGAGAATTCTTCTTCTGAAATCGTTTGAATGTTTTTTCTGTAAACAGGATAATCGATGCGATACACTTCCGGCGCAAATGGACCACAGCCTGCCTTGTAAGTAATCTTTGAACTCAACGCCATTGCCATCATCGTCCTGCCATGAAAAGCTGCGCTGTATGCGATCACGGCGCTGCGTTTTGTGGCCTGCCTCGCAATTTTTATGGCGTTCTCCACTGCCTCGGCGCCGCTGTTGATGAACATAACCTTTGTTTGCTCGCCATGCGGCAACAGTTCTATCATTTTTTCAGCCAAGTCCAAATACTTGTCGTAAGGTGCGACGTTAAAGCTGGTATGGATGAAAGTCGCCGCCTGCTCCTGGATCGCTTTAACAACAGGCGCCGGACAATGCCCGGCATTCAATACGCCAATTCCTCCTGCAAAATCTATCAATTCATTTCCGTCGACATCAACGATTGTTGCATCATGCGCAGATTGCACTGATGACGGATTAAAAATACCAAGGCCATTCGGCACCAATTTTTTTCTCCGCTCATAGAGTTGATGAGCCCTGGTCGCTTCCCTCGCGGAATTTTTTTCAGCAGCCTGGTTTCTTAAAACTGTTTCCATAAATTACCTCTTTGTTCTTCAAACGAAAACTTTTTTCCTCCTTTAGGGTCGGCGCGTGCCAGCCTTTCAATATCCGGGATTTTGTTCCACTACGCCACCTGTTCCGTCAATTTCTCTTTGGGGTATTGGCATGATCGGGAGCACACCGCTTCCTAACACTTCCTCCACTTTTCCCGTACGTGCCAGATCGAAAAGGCGATGGCCTTCAAAATTTAATTCAGCACGGCGCTCGTCTAAGATCGCATTTAAATATGTTGCGTCGTCAGGCACGTCGGCTGCGGTTAATGCGCTCATCCCACGCGAAGTTCGAATTTTATTTAAGTCTGAAAGTCCGTTCACGCGGCCTCTTGCTTCAGCCCGAATCAAATAAACTTCGGCAAGGCGAATGATGTAGCCCGAATTGTCCTTCGTCGTTTCGCCGCGATATTTTTGCGTACGGCCATCAGGTTCAATACTCAGATCGTTGTTTACAAAATCAACCAGCGAACTTCGCCTGTCGTCCGGACGATTTTCGAAAAAGGTATTCAGATCGGCGTTGGCGATAAAGATCACGTCGCTGCGCAAAGCATCATCCCGCAAATAAGTTGCGGCATTATATGCGCTTGTGTTTTGCGGATCAAACTTCAATTCGAACACACTTTCCTGAGTCAACTTTTCTGTATAGATCTTTGTGAAATCGTCCGGACCGAACAAATCAAAACTTGCATTGTTAATCACATCGGTCGCCATGTCAGCCGCTTCGTTGAGATCTCCATGATATAAATAAACGCGTGCCAGTAATGCTTTAGCCGAAGCGTCGCTTGCATACTGATTCCCGTTGTTTGTATTAAATAAACTGATCGCTTGCTGAAGATCACCGATGATCTGCTGATACGACTCTTCAACCGAACTGCGCGCAACAGGTTCTGTGGGCGCATCGGTGTTGGTTACAATTGAAATGCCATACGCGGATGACTTATCCCAATGCTCTCCCCAAAAACGCAGTACATCGAAATGTGCCAATGCTCTTATAAACAATGCTTCTGCAAGTGTATTGTCGTGTTCGTCTTTTTCAAGGCCCGGGACGTCATCTATATTATTAATGATCTTGTTTGCTGTATAGATCGTATGATAGATCGCGTTATAGCTTCCTTCAACATAAATATTTGCTGAACCAACAGCCCTGTAGGCAAACTCGTTCAAGTCGATCACATCATAACCGCCGGTAGTGCCATCGTCAGTATAACATTCGGCCATCAGCGGATAGTAGCCACCATAATAATTTTTATCCTGCAACGTGTTATACATTCCTATTCGCGCATTTCGAAGACCGGAAACTGTTGTAAACACCGTGTTGTCGTCGACGTCATTTGGCGACGTAAGATCGAGCACTTTTTTGCAGGACCATAAACTCAAGATGCTTGCAGAAATAATAATAATCAGTTTTATTCTTTTCATAATATCTTATTTCAAAAATGTTGAATTGATAGAACACGGATGACACGGCCTTCGGACACGGATATTTTGGATTTCATTTTCCGATATGTGAACATCTGTTTCATCCGTGTGCTGTTCTTGCCGAATATTGAACCGAACGCACAAGAGTGCGACGCAACAGGCGATGACCAAAGTGATATTGCCGGGTTCATAATCATCGTCGTTTAGAAATTAAAGTTTACCCCGAACGTAATGGTTCTGGCCTGCGGGTATGCAGCATAATCCACGCCGGCAGTTTCCGGCACATCACCCCCATTGCTGCTTACTTCAGGATCGAAGCCGTAATACTTTGTGAAAACATGCAGATTTTGAACCTGCGCATATAAACGCAATGATGTAAAAACTTTCGTCGTTTTCGGCTGAATAGTGTATCCAACATTCACCGTCCGGATGCGCAAGAACGATGCATCGTCTATAAACTGCGAAGAGTTTTGTAAATAATTTTGAAAGTACAATGATGCACGCGGAATATCAGTTTGGTCGCCTGGTTTTTCCCAGCGTTTATTAATGAGTGTTGCATTGTTTGCATACACCTGGTAAAGCACATACTTATCATCCCAGCCTTCATCACTCCAGCCACCAGTGAGATAAGTGGACTTAATAAGATTGTACACTTTGTTGCCAACACTGAATTGCATTACAAGAGAAGCATCCCAATTTTTGTATTTGAAATTGTTGGTGAGTCCACCGAAATAATCGGGTGTCGCTTTTCCCAGGATTTGCTGATCGTTATCATCGATGACGCCATCTTTATTCAGGTCTTCATACGTAGGATCACCGGTCTGCGGATCAACACCCAAAAATTTCACGCCCCAGAAAGATCCTACAGCTTCACCTACTCGCAATATGTGTGTCGGAAACAAGTCGCTATAAGCGCTCAGTAATTCATTGTCGGTGTACAACGATTTGATGGTGTTTTTCAGATAGCTCACGTTGAAAGAAATGTTCCATGAAAAATTCTTGCTCCGCACCGCATACGCGTCAACTGAAAATTCCACACCTTTATTTTCTTCTTCGCCTGAATTGATCGTTATGCTTGAAAACCCGGACGTAGCGGGAACAACCGCTTCCGCAAGCAACTTCGTGCGGTTACCCTGGAAGAATTCAAGCGAACCACTCACACGCCCTTTCCACATCTCGTAATCAAAACCAACATTGAACATTTTATTTCTTTGCCAAGTAAGATCTGAATTGCCCAGGTTTCTGGGGATGAGTCCCGGCAACCCATCATATCGTCCCGGCGACCAATAGCTGAGATATTGGAAATTTCCTATCTCCTGGTCGCCGGTGAGGCCGTAGCTCACACGTAATTTCAAATTGCTCAGCCATTTTGAGTTTGAAAGAAAATCTTCTTTTGTCAGCACCCAGCCAACAGACGCTGCAGGAAACAAACCCCAACGACCAGACGGATCGAATCTCGATGAACCATCATAACGCGCACTCACCGATAAAAGATATTTTGAGTCGTAAACATAATTTGCCCGACCGATCACCGAGACAAGTCCCCAAGCAGTATTATCGTCCGTTGCTCCTGTTATAGTTGAAGCACTTGAAATGTTTTGCAAGCCGCTGCCTTCCGGAAATCCCTGCGCATGAATGCTTGAGCTATTTATTTTGGACGACTGCACACTAAAACCACCAAACGCGGTGAGACTGCCTTTGCCAAAATCATTTTGATAAGT
>DASQJI010000190.1:0-7330 GCA_035631175.1 Parafilimonas sp. | reverse complement strand
TATGGAACGTCTTTTATAAGTGTACCGTCCTTGTCGATAAACACAGCCCTTATCCCCGAGCCGCCGGCGCGGGGAGCGTAACGCACTATCTCCGGAAGCCGCAGATTTATTTTCTTCATACTTTGTTACTGAGGTTTCAATCTTGGCAGAAACGATTCGTTGAGTACATTTTCAACGTCTTTCAATGAAAACTCAGGCAGTAAAATGCGCTTGCCCGGTTGCGGTTGCTTGTGGTATGCGGGAATAATATTTTCGTAAAGATTGCTCACTGACTCTGCCACGATCTTCCACGTGAAAAATTTATGCACCCGTTTAACCGCATTCTTTTTCATCGAAGCCATCAACGCAGGATCCGTGAGCAGCCGTTCAATTTTTTTTGCCAAAGCCACAGGGTCTTTGGGAGCAACCAGGAAACCAGTTTTGCCATCGTCAACACTATATTTTATTCCGCCCACATTTGCGCCGATCACCGGTGTTCCACAGGCCATGGCTTCGAGCGGCGTTATGCCGAACGGTTCATACCATGGCGTCGTAATGAAAATGTCTGATGCTGCGTAAAAATATTTCAGCACATCTCTTCTTTTTCTGCCCGTGAAAGTCACATGCCCTGATACATTTTCTTCTTCAGCTATTTTCTTAAGCCGACCGATCTCAGGGGTTAAACTTTCATCGGCGGTATCGCTTTCGCCGCCTACAATGAGCAGTCGCATATTTTTCAAACCGCCGCTGATCTTATTCAACGAACGAATAACATTGTCAATCCCTTTTCTCGGCACCATTCTGCCTAACTGGAGTAGAATTGTTTCATGGTTACTTAGTCCTAATTGTTTTCTTGCAATTGTTTTATCGATCACATTAAATTCTTTCGGGTTGAATCCGCAGGGAACAATAGAAATTTTATTTATGTCTGCGTCGTAATAATGAACAAGGTCATTGCGGTCCTGCGGACATTCAGCGATGAGCTGATCAGCATCTTTTACGATCATTCTCTCGATATCAAATCTTTCCGCCGGGAATTTGTCCATTTCTTTTTGATGTGCCAAACGTACCAGTCCTAATGCGTGAAAAGTTACTACGTATGGTATGCCGGTTCTTTTCTTCATGTTTGAAGCGACCAAAGCCGACATGAAGAAATTCGCGTGCATGATATCATATCGTATGTGTTGTTCACGCATAAACCGATGCATGTTGTCAGTAAATTCATTCATGTACTGCAGCAGCTTTTCCTTTTCGACAAAAACCTGCGGGCCGGCCTTCACGTTGATCACCCGCACGCCCTGGAGCCAGTTCACGACTTCAGGAATTTCCGCGTTGTCTTTTCGCGTAAACACATCCACCAGGTAGCCTTTGCGCGCAAGTTCCTTCGCCAGTTCCGCCACGTATACATTCTGTCCCCCGTTATCCACTCCTCCAAGGACTGCCAATGGCGAAGCATGCTCGCTAATAAATGCTATTCGTTTTTTCATAGTTTATCTTTTTTAGGTTGATGGCAGTTTGAAAGGCATGTTTCCAGTCAGACACAAAGCGCCCGATATTGAATCTTTCTTCCGCAAATTTTTTCGCCTCTGTTCCCAATGAAAAAGCGAGCTGCCTGTTTTGTAATAGGAGTTGCATTTTTTCAACGAGATAGTCAACGTCCGTATGAATAAAACCGGAAACATTATTTTGAATAGTGGTCACATATTCGGTCGTCGCCAGCGCAACTACGGGCATTCCCATCATCATTGCTTCGCACACGGCAAGACCTAGACTTGTATACCTGATCGGGTTGAAAAAAAATCGATAGCGGCTAATAAAAGCAGGCAGGTGCGGATGCAACACTTCTCCCAGTCCACCATATTCTTTAGTGCCCATTCCGACCAGATCGAGCGGCACACATTTGCTCACTTCTTCAAAAATGTCTGCGCCTAATTTTCGTCCGCGCTGATAAAGATTGTTGATGACCACGATTCCTTTTTCCAGTTCGCCTGAATAAGCAACCGGCGGACGTAGAACGCCGTGCTCGATCACCCGGACGTTGCCATGATCATGTTGCCACATCAACTTATTGAAGTGTGTTACATGAACCATCAGTACATCAGGATCATTCATAACATGGCGGGCATCGGAGGGATGTTTTACAGGCGGATCGTGTTCGAGATAAATTCGCGGTAGCGCGCGCTGCCGTTCGCTCAGCAGCTCATATTGATCAACTAAATAATTTTTATTCGTTTGGAAAAGAATACAATCGAATTCAAGCTCGCGCACTTCATGTGCCGGCACTTCGATCACGTTGTCGCCGAACGGAAAGGTTTCACCCCTTCCGTAATAACCTTCATTCCTTTCATTGTTGACCGGTATATAGATCGTGTAGTCGCCTTGCGCTAGATAATACAAATAAGTTCCGTGAATATGCCAGGTGAAGATCTTTAACTCTTTACCTGATGAAGAGTCAGCATCAATCATCGACGTGTTTTTCTGATTAGCACTTAGAGTCGCTTAAAAATAATGCCACTTCTTTTTAATCCATGACTTCTAAGAAGTAGTGAATTGAACTTTTACAGATACAAGTTTGCTATGTATAAGTTTCCACAGTTTAGCTTGACAGCGTTTCCCATTTTTTTTCGTTGCGAAAATTTTTTAATGTTCGGCTATTTGATATTCCACGTCATACAATTTTATTTTGATGTTCAAATATCAACGGTTCGATATTTGAGCGCAACTCGATGAACTAAGCTGTTTAATTAAAGCTAATCTATGTACACATTGGGCATTAACGCGGTGTTTCATGATTCATCTGCATGTATTGTAAAAGACGGACAACTGTTGGCCGCTGCAGAGGAAGAAAGATTCACTCACGTCAAACATGGCAAGCGGCCAATTCCATTTTCAACGTATGAGCTTCCGTTTCATGCTATAGATTATTGCCTGCAGGTCGCCGGTATTCATTTGAGTGATGTTGACAATATTGCTTATTCATTCAATCCGTACACGCTGTTAGGCAGGCACGTAAAAAATGAAAATATTGTATTGCCGCTTCAACCACATCTTACAACAAAATCAAAGGAGTGGAGTTCTGAATGGGATCCGTTATTCCTCTCATTCATCGTCAATGCACCCGGCCAGCTTGTTGACGGGTACCCCCACCATTTGCAAAAAAGATTTGCAGGCGCTAAAGCAGAAATAAATAAATGGCATTTTGTTGATCATCACATAGCGCATGCGGCCAGCGCTTTTTTCCCTTCGCCATTTCATCGGGCAGCGGTGATGGTGCTTGATGGACGCGGTGAAAAAGCCACCAGCAGTTATTATATCGGCGAAGGAAATGAACTCGAATTATTATCACAGGTTAACATGCCTCACTCCCTTGGCTTGTTATATGAAGCAGTCACTTCACACCTCGGATTCTTGCATTCATCCGATGAATATAAAGTGATGGCGCTCGCTTCTTATGGCAAGCCAGTCTTTCTCGACGCTTTCAGAAAAATCATCAATGTACATGAAGAAGGAAAGTATACTATAGAGAACGCAAATTTTGAAAACGTTTTTGGCAAACGGCGCATGAAGCACGAACCGTTCACGCAAAAGCAATTTGACATTGCACATTCACTTCAAAAAGCGCTTGAAGAGACAGCAGTCCAGCTATCAAACTGGTTACATGCAAGAACAGGTTCCGATGATCTGTGTCTTGCAGGCGGCGTTGCATTGAACTGTGTAATGAATGCGGTGATAAGAGACAATACGCCATTCAAAAATATTTGGGTGCAGCCTGCGGCCGGCGATGCGGGCACCGCGCTTGGCGCGGCGCTTTGGGTGGATGCGCAAAAAATGAAAGAAGACTATCGTCGTAAGGAAATGGAACATGCATACTGGGGTCCTGATTACAGCGACGAGGAGGTTGAGCAATTTCTGAACTGGACAAAAGTGTCCTACAAAAAATTAGACAACATTCCGCAAGAAACGGCCGCTATTCTTGCGGAGGATAAGGTGATCGGATGGTACCAGGGCAGAATGGAATTCGGGCCGCGTGCATTGGGCAGCCGTTCGATTCTTGCGTCACCAGTTAATGCGTCGATGCAACAACGTTTAAATGAAATAAAAGATCGTGAGGATTTCAGGCCGGTTGCGCCGGTGGTGTTGGAAGAAGACGTAGCGGAATGGTTTGAGCAAGGCAGTTATTCCCCGTTCATGTTGTTTGTATATAATGTTAAGGAGGATAAAGCTGATAAGATTCCCGCGGTACGGCACGTTGATAATACGGCGCGGATTCAAACCATCAACCGCAAACAACATCCATTGTATTATGACCTCGTAAAAGAATTCAAGAAGAAGACTGGCGTGCCCGTGCTGATAAACACATCATTTAACACACGAGGCGAGCCCATCGTTTGCACGCCCAGGGATGCGATCGAATGTTTTTGGACATCGCCGTTCGATGCACTTGTTATCAATTCATTCCTGCTTGAAAAATAAAACCTATGAATTACAATATCTCGGTTGTTATACCGACATATAAACGGCCGGAATTGGTCGTGAGATGTTTGGCCGCTTTGGCACGACAGAATTATCCATTTGAATATTTTGAGATAATTGTCGTTACCGATGGACCGGATGATCGTACGAAGAAAGAGGTTAGCTACTTCAAAGAAGGTCATCCGTATTTAAGGATCAACTTTACCTCGACCACCGGAAAAAAAGGGCCGGCTGCCGCCAGGAATAGAGGCGCATCGTTGGCAAAGGGTGAATTGCTTGTTTTTACTGACGATGATTGCATTCCGCAATGCGATTGGCTAAGGGCGTACTGGAGCGAGTACCAATCGTCGTTGAAGAGTGAGATCGCATTTACCGGCAGAACCATTGTTCCGCATTCAACCAGGCCCACAGATTATGAAAAAAATATTGCCCGGTTGCAAACTGCCGAATTCATTACTGCGAATTGTGCATGTTCAAAGCAGGCATTTGAAACAGTGGGAGGTTTCGATGAAGAGTTTCCTGTCGCGTGGCGCGAAGACAGCGAGATGCAGTTTAAATTGATGGGCGCAGAAATTCCCATCCGAAAAATCAATGACGCGGTGGTATTGCACCCGGTTCGCAAAGCGCACTGGGGAATCAGTTTAAAAGAACAAAAAAAATCGATGTTCAACGCATTGCTTTTTAAAAAACATCCTTTGTTGTATAAAGAAAAGATCAGCGGAAAGCCTTTATGGAATTATTATGCGATGGTCTTGCTTGTTTGTTTTTCAGCGGCCGCTTATGCAAGTGAGATGCCGGTTGTTTCGATCGCAGCGATGATTGTGTGGGCGATATTGGTCGCACAGTTTACCAGCAAGAGACTGAAGGGCACCTCGAAAAAGTTTTCTCATGTAGCTGAAATGCTTTTCACGTCGGCGCTCATTCCATTCTTGTCTGTTTACTGGACTTTATACGGCGCGTTCAGGTACAAAACAATCCTATTATGAAACTCCCTGCCAAAGACATTAAAAAAATAGCTGTATTTCGCGCACTCCAGTTGGGCGATATGCTTTGCGTAGTCCCGGCGATCCGCGCGCTGCGGCGTGCATACCCGGCGGCTGAGATCACCTTGCTGGGCCTGCCGTGGGCCAGTTCATTCGTGCAAAGGTTCAACATGTATTTTGATAGCTTAATTCATTTTCCCGGTTGCTATGGTCTGCCTGAGCAGCCGCATGATGATGTTGCGCTGCACTCATTCATCACACGCATGCGAAATGAAAAATTCGATCTTGTGCTCCAGATGCAGGGCAACGGCACGATCGTTAATCCATTGATGTTTCTGTTCAATGCAAAGCACGTGGCGGGTTATTATAATGATGAAAGCTTTGTGGCTTCTGATCTTTTCATGGAATATCCCAATTATGGCTCGGAGATAAGCCGGCACATCGCGCTGATGGATCACCTGGACATTCCGTCAGCCGGTGTCGAACTCGAATTCCCATTGAACGAAAAAGACTTCAAGGACTACTGCGAATTATGCGTCCCTGTGGTTGAAAAACGATACCTCTGCGTTCATCCAGGTTCGCGCGGCGCGTGGAGGCAATGGCCACCGCAATATTTTGCCGCTCTCGCTGATTATTGTATTGAGCAAGGGTTTACTGTTGTCGTAACCGGAACAAAAGAAGAGCAGCCGCTATCCGCCGAATTCATCAAATGCATGCACCACCCGGTGATCGATCTAACCGGCAAAACAAGTTTGGGTGCTGTCGCTGTTCTAATAAAAAACGCGTTTATGCTTATCGCGAACTGCACTGGTGTGTCTCACATCGCAGCCGCTCTTCAAACGCCGAGTGTGATCATCAGTATGGACGGCGAACCCGAAAGGTGGGCGCCACTCGACAAACAATTACATCGTACGATCGACTGGACAAAAGGCCATCAATTTGAAAATGTCTTTGCGGAAACGGTGAAGTTAATGGAGGATTGCAGGGAACTGGTGCATTGAGATAACCTGTACTCAATCACCTGGAAGTTCAAATAATTTTCGATTTCTTTAGCAACCTCGAAGAGGCGCAATCAGAATATTCGTCCACCAAACAAGTGGATGATGTATCGAAAGGTCGACGCTAATTCAGATTCCAAAACAACAGAAGCATTGAAACTTTGAGCTCATTAAATACTCATAATTTTTGAACCGCTTCAGCAAGCCTCGAAGAGCCGTAATATGAATAGCCGCCCGACGCTTGTCGGGGGTCGAAGCAGAGATAACGCAACCCGGATGGGTTGAATATCGGCCTCATGCCAATGAATGTATTTTTTATCAATTCAATTTTCTTTCTGCGCCGACAAATGCTCTTCCAATTTCTTCAGCGCTTGTTCAACATAAAATAATTGCGCCGGTAATCCTTCATCTTTATCGGTCGAAACCTTTTCAGTTGATATCACCTTCCCCTTAAAAGCAATGGCATAATATGCAAACAAGTCGTTGATATTTTTTTCCGGCACGCGTGCCGCATAACCTGTTATTCCAATTCCATAATCACTGGCAAACATAGAGCAAACGTGTTGGCTCATCTCCGCGGAAATTTTGCCGCTTACACAGTCGCACTCGATCGCATGCACAGGTTCCACCAGCAAGTGCCTGCACTTCTGCCCAATGTTGTACGCAGTAATGCCGCCCTGGAAGAATAAAGAAGCATCGGTAGCTGAAGCCAGTGCAGCCTGCAGCAAGCCGGCGGTCACGCTTTCCCCGACCGCGATTGTCTGGTTGTCATTTTTTAGCCTTTCTGAAATTCTTTTGATCAATTCTCTGTCGAACATTTTTCATAGATTTAGTTCACCACTCAAAATTGCATGCCAGCCTGCAGTTTGGTAAAGAAATTGCATGCTACCAGAAAAA
>DASQJI010000189.1:0-11809 GCA_035631175.1 Parafilimonas sp. | reverse complement strand
TGAAAATTAGATTGCATGCGTATAGGTATAGTTTGTTATCCAACCTATGGCGGAAGCGGTGTACTGGCAACAGAGTTGGGAAAAGCGCTTGCCGACAAAGGTCACCAGGTTCATTTCATAACATACCAGCAGCCCGTGAGGTTGAATATCTTCAGCGCAAATATTTTTTACCATGAAGTGAGCGTGCCAACTTATCCGCTATTCGATTACCCGCCGTATGAGCTGGCTCTTGCAAGCACAATGGTAGATGTGATCCTGAACCACGACCTTGACCTGCTGCATGTGCATTATGCAATTCCGCACGCGTCTGCCGCCTATATGGCCAAACAAATTCTTTTGAAGACCGGCCGAAGTATTCCTGTGATTACTACGTTGCATGGAACCGATATCACCCTGGTGGGACGTGATAAGACATACGAACCGGTTGTTACATTCTCCATCAATGAAAGCGATGCGATCACTGCTGTTTCCGAAAATCTCAAAGAGGAAACGTATCGCTCATTCGCGATCACGAAGGACATACAAGTGATCGAAAACTTTGTTGACAACAGCCGTTACAATAAAAAACCGATCGACGCTTTTAGAAAAGTTATCGCGCCGAACAATGAAAAAATAATTATTCATGCATCGAACTTCAGGAAGGTAAAAAGAGTTGAAGATGTGATACGCATCTTTGCGAACGTGCATGAAAAATTACCTGCAAAATTGCTGCTGGTGGGCGACGGGCCGGAGCGCCGCAGCATGGAAGACCTCGGACGCCAGCTGCAGGTGCAGGACGATGTGCGTTTTCTTGGTAAACAAGAGCAGATAGAAGAGATCCTGCTCGTATGCGACGTATTCCTGCTGCCGAGTGAATATGAAAGTTTCGGGCTGGCTGCGATGGAAGCAATGGCAGCATCAGTGCCCGTTATCAGTTCCGACGCAGGCGGGTTAACGGAGATAAATATCAACGGAGAAACCGGCTACACCGCTGCCGTTGGAGACATAGAAACGATGAGCGCTTGTGCAATCAACTTACTATCGAATGATGAACTGCTTGCGCAATTCAGAAAAAGCGCAAAGGCGCAGGCATTAAAATACGACCTGCATAACATTGTTCCTCAATACGAAAAACTTTACAGCCGTTTTTGCAGAATGGTGTGCGAAGCGTGATACGATTGCAATTGGCGATTGCAGATTAGCAATTGCCGATTGGCGATTGCAGACTGCAGATTCACAATTGATGGTTCTAAATAAGGTGATACCAATCGTGAGGCCGAGGATATTGAAGATGGTAAAACCTTTTCGCTTCGACAAATTTCGCAAGGCAAGTGCCAGTTGATTTTTGAACATGTGGTTTTGGGTTTTTTGTATGAATAAGTTCAACGTGTTGTGCCATTAAGAGCGACCATGAAAAATTCTGTTAAGCTAGTTTGCTGCCGGAACATATGGCAGCAACGGCGCCGTCATTCCGGGCCCCGACCCCACCGACCGGGCATCTGCGCTACATAATTTCAGGCGCCATAAATAAATCCGTCCATGTCAATCCTTCGTTATCCGCATCACCATTCCTCCGCCGCCGGCAAGTTGAACATTGATCACATCTTTATTTGTCACTCGCCGTGTTTCCTTGTTCAGGTGATTTGGATCCTTGCTTACATCGTTTGCATCCGTATAGATCTCTGCTGAATAATTTCCACCTGGTAAAATGTTGAGCGGAATAGCCAGTTGCCTCGCCTCATGATTCGCGATCGTTCCAACATACCAGTCATTATTTTTTCTGCGGGCTATCGTTATATATTTACCAACCTGTGCATTCAATACTTTTGTTTCATCCCACGTTGTCGGAATTTCTTTTATGAAGTCAAAGCCCGGCTCACCTTCGTAAGCCCCGGGATCATCACAAACCATTTGCAAATAATTTTCAAGCACCACATACATGGCTAGCATGTGACATCGTGTGCCTAAGACCAGTGGCCTGGTATAGTGCGGCGTCTTAAACTTTTCCGGCGGCACAGCCCTGAAACCGCCAAGATGATAATCTGTGCTGCCCGCGAGCATGCGCGTAAAGGGAATGTTGATGTCGTGATCGGGTGACAAACCACCATCGGTCCATTTATCGGCCTCATAATTCAAGGTTCCTTCCCTTGTAAACTCATTCGGGTAAGTCCTGCTTAATCCCGTTGGTTTATAGGCACCGTGAAACTGTATATGCAGATGATGCGCTGAAGCCTTTTGCAATATCTCAGTTTGCATGTTCACCATCTCCTGGTCATCGCGGTCCATAAAGTCAACCATCATTCCTTTTAGTCCCCATTTCTCAAACAACGCGAACGCCGTGTCGAGCTTAGGATATAACGCATAAAAATGCACCCACACTCTAATTCCAACGCCTTTACCGGCGGCGTAGTCGCAGATCTCTTTCATATTGAGGCCCGGTACAGGTGTTGTCACATCCGCGTGAGGTCCGGGTTGAAAGCTTACTCCGTCGTCCATGTACCATTGATGCAGGCCATATTCAACAACCGAATGGTATTCGATATTATTCCTCGCGCAAAAATCAATGTAGTACTGGGCGGTCACGAAATTGTTGCCCGGTGCGTTTAACGTGTCCGGTGTTACATTTCCGTTCCACCAGGGGAATGTTGTTTTGCCCGGTTTGATCCAGCTCACGTCTTTCATTTTGCAGGGTTCGTTGAGATCAGTAATGATATTGCTCTCAATCAAATCACCGATGCGGTCGCTGATCATCAACACCCGCCATGGAGATCGGTGTGGCGTAGTGGCTTTCACTTTGATAGTTCCATCGCCTGCAGGAGGCGGCAAAGGAGAAAGTTTACTCACAAGTTCGCCATCATATTTTGAGAGATACATCCCTGCGTAGTCGAGTAGCGCAGCTTCCGTTATTGCCAGGAAAGTATGGTCGGGTAATTCAAACAAAGCAGGCAGGTCCATTAACGTATCGTCCCGCAAATCTTTCATCGAAGTGGTCGTGTAGTAGCCCTCATGCGATGAAGTATAATTCGGCAACAGCAACCCATGAACAATCGTATTCCCGTCCAGGTTGAAAGTCGTGTTTTCATCCGTAAGATCAAAGGATCGCCAATTGTCCTGCTCGGGGAATTCATACCTGAATGCAACGCCATCATTGAACGCTCTTACTTCAATATTTATTTTTCTTTTTGTGGATGTTTGTTGCAGTGGGATTGTTACCTGTTTGTAAGTGTCGTGCACATGGCTTGTTTTGCCAACAACAAGGTCATAGTCTTCGGTCGAATCCTCGTACACTGCTTTTAATGCAACGACTCCATCTGAAAATTCTCCGTCAGCAAAAGAAACTCCAACCGAACTGTTGTCGATAATTCGTTTGCCTCTGTACGAAACATTGTAGGTCGGTCTATTTTTTTCTATGTCAAACGAAAATAAAATATTTCCGTTGGGGGAAGTGAGATGAACAACCTTCTGTGAGTGAGCTGCAAAGAAACTCAACAGGTACGCAAGGCAAAAAATTGTTCGCATAGAAGTAAAGTTAGGCGATGAATAGCCTGCTGCAATTGTTTCCAAAAATTGCTGCCGGCAACGAAAAGAATCTGCTTAACTTAGTATCACGGTTGTCGCCATTCAACTTTAGCCGCGCTGATTATGTGCCGATCACGATCCATCCTCATTACTCTCCTGCTGTTGTTTGGAATGTGCTGTACAAAGAAAATTGTTGCGCAAGGACAAAAATTCTTCGACAGAGATTCCAGCCTGATCACAGGGAACTGGACGGGAAGTTCGCTATGCCAGGCGAAGAGTTCATCGTGCCAGGACGAAACTGTCCAGTATAACATTCTCGAGGGCGACTCTGGGATTTACCGCGTAACCATGAGTAAGATCGTAAAGGGTAAGTCAAATTTTATGGGCACGTTGGATTGCACTTATGATGAAAGCACCAAAACGCTCAGCTCTAACGAAAACGGCAAAATATGGCAATTCACGATGAAACATGCTACGATCGATGGCATTTTGATCTGGCGCGCCCAACTTTACAGGAAGATCCACCTCGAAAGAAATGAGCACTAATTGAGCGCAACATGTTGCCGATCCATGCCCCGTCGGAACGGTTTTTGTTTTTTCATGAATATGAAGAAGTCCTTAATAACGTGGTGTATTTTGGTCTTATTTTCCTGTAATCAAATACAAAACAAGCGCGGGAACTCTAAAGATAGCAGCAGGCCAACAGTTATTAAGCCCGGCCCACCGATCGATTCTTCTACCTCAAATTTCATCAACACCAACCAAATCACGCCGGAGCAAATAGTATCGTTTGCTGAAACGCTCATCGGCATTCCTTATAAATATGCATCCACTGATCCTAGCCAGGGTTTCGATTGTTCAGGTTTTATAACGTATGTATTTAACCATTTCCACATCGACGTTCCGCGCTCTTCTGTGCAATTTACAAATGTCCCACATGAAGTTCCCCTCAGTGATGCAAAACCCGGAGACCTGATCCTGTTCACTGGCACGGACAGCACAGTGAGGGTGGTTGGACATATGGGAATAATCGTTTCTCACAATGGCAATGAAACTCTTTTCATTCACTCCTCGTCAGGAAAGGCCTGGGGCGTTACCATCACAGCACTCAACGACTATTATATGGGACGATTCGTCAAACTGGTGAGAGTGTTCCCTCAAAATGACCCCGAAGGAAAAAACGCGTGATAATTCCTTTCTTCAAGATAAAATTGCCTTTATTGCACGCTTTTGGTAATTATGCGCTGATATGTTAAACGGAAATAGCTTTTCCCGGGGATCGTTAAAATATTTTCGCAGGATTATTTTCTATTACCTCTTATTAAACGGTTATGCAAATGCGCAGCAGTCACCCTTACAGGACACCACAAAATTCAGGACAGTAAGCGCCGGAGCCGAATACGAAAAATCTTCGTGGCATCAATTTCTATGGGGAAGCAATTATAGAAAAGAATGGACAACTCCGGTCACCGTGCCAGTGATATTGCTTGACACCGCGAAAGGAGGATTAAAACCATACGAAGCCGGGGGCGGTCATCAAACAAAATCTTTGCATCTTAAAACTGCAAATGAAAAAGAGTACACACTGCGATCTGTGAACAAGACACTCGCGAAAGTTTTGCCGGAGATCTTATGGGGAACGTTCGCAGAAAAGCAAGTGAACGATGAAGTTTCGATGTCTCATCCATATGCAGCATCTGCCGTGCCTTTCATGGCAGAACGGGCGAATATTTACCACACCAATCCCCGCTATGTATATCTGCCAAAGCAATCCGCGCTTGACACTTTTAATAATACGCATGGCGATAACTTGTATCTTTTTGAACAGAAGGTGGCTGGTAATTGGAAAGAGGCGGACAATCTTGGAAATTTTGAAAACTTTTACAGCACCGAAGAAGTGCTGAAAAAAATATACGATAACAACCGGGTGAGCGTCGATCAGCAAACTTTTATAAAAGAAAGGATCTTCGACTGGTTCATCGGCGACTGGGACCGGCACGAAGACCAATGGGAATGGGGTGAAAGAAAGAACGGCGATGCGATAACATATGTTCCCGTGCCGCAGGACCGCGACCAGGCGTTCTCAAAACATAATGGTCTGCTCTTAAACTTCGGAATGTCTGCAGGCGGTTTATTTTACATGCAGCCATTCGATGACGATCTGAAAGACGTGCGAACATTTACTTATGAAGAAAGAAACCTCGACAGGTTTTTCACCAATGAAATGACCCTTGATGACTGGCAAAACGCTGCAAAAGAATTGCAACGCACACTCACGGATGAAGTAATAACAGAATCGATAAGACAACTCCCTCCTGAGGTATTTTCCATCTCCGGCGAAGAGCTGATCTCCAAATTAAGATCGAGGCGCGGGCATTTAGTCGAATGGGCAACGACATACTATCGCTTTTTGGCGGAGCAAGTGCAAGTGATCGGCTCCAAACAAAAGGAATATTTTGAAGTAAGCCGGTCGAATAATGGCGAAACATCGATCAAAGTGTACCGGCTAGCAGACAATGGCAACAAGATCGATTCGCCATTCTTTGAAAGAACATTTAATCCTGCTGAAACAAAAGAGGTACGGTTGTTTGGATTGGGAGCGGAAGATGTATACAAAGTGGAAGGAGATGTGAAACGTGGAATGGTTGTCAGGATCATCGGCGGTGATAGCAAAGATTTGATCACTGACAGTTCCGGGGGCACAACACATATTTACGACGACAAGAACAATGTCATTGAAAAAGGTGACCGAACAAAATTGCATCTCTCCAGCGATACGTCTGTTCATGATTTTAAATATGACTGGTATCGTTATGATAAGAAGGGAATCGTGCCTTATCCATTTTACAGCAACGAAGATCATGTGTATATCGGTCTCGGTTATTTCGCTACAAACTTTGCGTGGAGAAAAGAGCCATTCGCTTCAAGACAACTGATCGATGTACACTATTCAATTTCGGAAAAAGCGTTTAGTGTAATTTACAATTCGCTGATCCCTCACCTCATTGGCAATTGGGACCTTTCATTAAAGGCCAATTATGATGCGATAAGATGGACGCATTTTTTTGGATTGGGGAACGAGACACAATTTACAGATGGCGATATTTACTATTACACCACGCGTACGAGGGAGTGGTTTGCGCAACCCGCAGTAATTCGCAGGTTTGGAAAAAACACCGTCACCATTTCAGGTTTTCTGAAAGGTTCAAAAGTGATTGATGATACAAGCCGCTATTTGAGCAAAACCTTTGCACCGCCGGATGCTGATTTTTTTCATTGGAAAAATTTCGGCGGTGCCGAAGTCAACTACTCGTTGGAGCAAATTAATGACTCGATATTACCGACCAGGGGGATTGTCTTTTCTGCGAATGCGCTCGGCGCACGGAACCTCGAAAGCTCGCAGGGGTACATGAAGTATTCAACGAATCTGCAGTTGTACATTCCACTCGTGTCAAAATTTTATCTTCGAACACAAGCCGGTGCTATCACTGTCACGGGCCATCCTGAATTTTATCAATACGCGTCAATCGGCGGTCAAACGCTGCGAGGTTTTAGAAGAGATCGCTTTTGGGGCAAAACCGCTTTTTATAACACGAACGAAGTGCGGTTTATCAGCAATGTAAAAAGCTACATCTTTAACGGGAAAGCAGGATTGCTCGCTTTCTTCGACAATGGCCGCGTATGGATGCCGGGGGAAAATTCAGAAACATGGCACACAGGTTATGGCGGTGGACTTATTCTCGCCCCATTTAATTTTATCTCGGCCTATTTCACTTACGGCATATCGAAGGATGAAAGACTTTGGCAGGTTAATGTGCGTTTCAACAAATTGTTTTGATGTTATCGACGGAATGGAAGTACAATATTTCCGCCGCAGCCGACTCAATTTCCTACCGGACGAAACAACCTTCGCCGGACGCATTTTTTCTTATTTCCTTTAGTACTTTTACAATCGCTATTCAAATGGAATCGCCGAAATTCGACCAGTCAAATCGCCGTATCAATCGCGATTTTTCGCGCATGCAAATCCAAGTCTGTTAAATGAAAAAGTTTTTTAGCGTACGCTTTCTGTTTATTGCTGCTATTATCGCTCTGTGCACTTTTTCTTTCCTTTCCTATAAACGCATGGAACTGCTGATGAGATCTTCAAGGATGGTGACGCACACCACGGAGGTCAAGCTTGAACTGCAGAAATTAATAAGCGCCTTTAAAGATGCGGAAGCAGGTCATCGCGGCTACTTGCTAACGCACGATAAGCGTTTCCTGGAATCATTCGAGACAACCTTAAAAGAATACCGTGCTCACATCAACTCATTAAAGCAGCTAGTGGCCGATAATGCAAGCGAGCAGCAGAACCTTTCACAGGTGCAAGCGCTGGCCACGCGGCGCGTAGATTATATGTTCACGATGCTCGAGATTGACCGGATCCACAGTCCGACTGCAGAACAAATGTTGGGCGGGAAGAAGATCATGGATAGCCTCCAAAATGCCATCAACAAAATGGCCGACGTAGAAAACCGGTTATTAAATGTGCGAAACGCAGAACTTGCGAGGCAGTCTGTGATCACGCCTGTGTGGCTTCTTTTTTTCACTTTCACCTCGCTTGCCATTCTGATAATAACATTTCTTGCGATCACGAAGCAGATAAGAGCGCGCAGAAAAACAGAGGCGAGCCAAAAAGAACTTCAACAAATATTCAGGCAGGCGCCGGTAACGATCGTGGTCTACGCCGGCAAAGATCTCATTGTTGAGGTCGCCAACAATTTCGCTTTGGAGATGTGGGGCAAAAAAGAAGAGGACGTGATAGGGAAACCGTTCTTTGAAATATCGCCCGAATTAAGAGAGAAGCAAGAACCTCTGCTAAGACAGATCCTGCAGACAGGCAATGCATTTATTGGAAAAGAATTTCGTGCACAATACACAAGGGGCGGGCAGTCCCATTCCGGTTATTTTGATTTTGTTTATCAGCCGAGATACAATGACGCTAAGGAGATCACCGGCATTATCGCCATCGGCACTGAAGTCACACATTCTGTCATCGCCCGGAAGAAAATTGAAGAAAGCGAAGAAAAATTTCGGACGCTCGCAACAGAAGCACCATTATTTGTTTGGCTCACAGATGAAAATCTTCAAACCACATTCCTCAACAAAAATGGGCTCGGGTACTTCAACCTGGCTCCGCCTATCGACTTCGCACAATTGTCATGGAAAAAATTTATTCACCCCGATGACCTCGACCGGGTGTTATACATTATGAAAGAGGCGGCTCAAATACATAAGTCGTACACGCTCGAGATGCGCTTAAAGAACGGCGCCACCGGTGCTTACAGGTGGTTCCTCGATAAGGGGGCACCGAGATTTGAAAATGAAAAGTTCATTGGTTTTATCGGGACAACTTTTGATATCCATGATTTGAAGTTATCACAGGAAAAGCTAAGACAGAGTGAAGAACGATATCGCCTCCTTTCTCAAACACTTGAAGAGACTGTTCAACAGCGAACACGCGAACTGCGGGAACGCAATGTGTTCACACAAACATTACTTGATTCATCGGTCGACCTGATATTTGTAGTTGACAAGGACCTCCGGTATATGTCGTTGAATAAAAAAGCACGCGAAGCACTGCAGTTAATTTATCCAGGGGAAGTCACCGGCTGCAAAATTGATGAAGTGACGCCGGGTGTACAGCAACATCCGGCCTTTGCCGACCTGATGCAAGCGTTTGCGGGTAACGTTGTTCACCGGTCCGAATACCGTTCGAGTGTAGGCGGAAGATTTTTTGATCTCAACTACGTTCCGATCCGCAACGAAAAAGAGATCTATGCAGTTATGACGCTGATGCGCGATGTTACTGAAAACGTAAGGACGAAACAGGAGATCGAGAAGGTTAATCAACACCTGCAACAACGGAATGAGTTTATTGAGACGATCATTGATGCGTCGCAGGAAATGATCGCTGTTTGGGACAAAGATCTAAGGCTTTTAACAGTTAATAAAACTATTGAACAACTGCTCGGTGCTGATAAAGAGCAGCTAACCGGTAAGGGATTATTCGAACTATATCCCAATGCGAAAGAAAGCAAACCGCATTCGGACCTGCTGCAGGCATTGGCTGGCGAAACCGTAAAAAATGAACCGTTCTATTCTTCGATCACCGACAAGTATGTTCAGAACTATATCACCCCACTGAAAGACAATGACGGAAATATTTATGCAGCCCTTGCGATAGCGCACGATGTAACTGACATAAAAAAAGCAGAGGAGGAACTGAAAAAGTCGCAGCAACATTTTTCGCAGCTTTTCAATGTGAGCCCGGTGGCGATGTCATTATCGCATCTCGATGATGGCGAGGTTGTGAACGTAAACGAGGCGTGGGAAAAAATGTTTCAATTTAACCGGCAAGAGGTGATCGGCAAAAACGCTTCTGAACTTAAGTTAGCGGATCCGATTCAGCGCACCGAAAAACTCAATCGAATCAAACACAACGGCGGAAGCGCTCATGGAATGGAGATGAAATATCATCTTCCGAATGGAAAAGTTATTTATGCATTTGTTTCCGTTGAATCGGTAGAGTTGGACGGCGTGCCATGTTTGCTTGCAGCTTACTTTGACATCAGCGAGCGAAAACTTGCTGAAGAAAAGATAAAGAAGGCTAACCAGTTACTTGAAGACAAAAATGCCGAATTTCTCGAGGCACAGCGTCTTGCTCATATTGGCAGTTGGGAATGGAATATTGCCGAGAATAAGATCTCCTGGACAGATGAACTCTACCGCATATTTGGAGTAAGCCCCGACAACTTCGAATCGACGTTTGAAAATTATATCGCCCTGCTTCATCCCGACGACCGCGAACTGGCAACGAACACGGTGGAGCGCGCGTATCAAACACATGAGCCATTCGATTTTATGCATAGAACGATTCGGCATGACGGAAGCACAAGAATACTCCATGGAAGAGGCGAGGTTGTGCTTAATGAAAAGCAGGAACCGATAAGAATGTTGGGCACTGCACAAGACGTTACTGAATTAAAACAGTACGAAGCAGAAATCGAAAAGAAGAATACTGAACTCGAAAATATGAACAAGGAGTTGTCTTCATTCGCATACGTGGCGAGCCATGACCTGCAGGAACCTCTCCGCAAGATCCAGGTTCTTTCTAAACGGATCCTTGAAAAAGAGATCAGCGGTTTGTCGGCCGATGGTCGTGAGTGCTTCAGAAGAATGGAGAATGCGGCGAACCGGATGCAACAACTGATCAACGACCTGCTTTCTTATTCACGGACGGCCGTGAGGGAAACGCACCTCGAGCCAACAGACCTCAACAATTTATTACAACAGGTAAAAATGGACCTGAACGAAAAGCTTACGACGACATCGGCAACTATTGAAACAGGTAGGTTGCCTGAATTGAATGTGGTGCCTTTTCAGTTCAAACAGCTTTTTACGAACCTCATCAATAATTCGATAAAGTTCTCCAGGCCCGGCGTGGCACCGCATATAAAAATTGAAAGCAGTATTACAAACAAACTGAACGGCGCAGTAGATGCACAAAAAAAATATTACCACATTCGCATAACCGATAACGGCATTGGTTTCGAAAACGAGTACAAAGACCAGATCTTTGGTTTGTTCTCCCGTCTCCATGGACGCGCTGAATACGAGGGAACGGGTATAGGCCTATCTATATGCAAAAGGATAATCGAAAATCATAACGGCACCATTGATGCCGAAGGCGAACCTGGCAAAGGCGCAACGTTCAATATTTATTTACCGGTGGAACGGTGAGGAATTGGATTGCAGATTGGCGATTGCAGATTTCAGATTTACAATTTACGATTTACAATTTACGATTTACAATTTTGACCATCGTGCCCGAACGTAAGCATAGATAAATTGCAGAATCACATTGATCGAGTCTAATCAGGAGATTTACAATTGCAGATTGGCGATTGCAGATTTCAGATTTACGATTTACGATTTACCATTTTGACCGTCGTGCCCGAACGTAAGGATAAATTGCCCAATCACGTTGATTGAGCATTTGTTCAATCAGGAGATTTACAATTGCAGATTGGCTATTGCAGATTGCGGATTTAGGATTTGTGATTTCTGTTTCAGATTTTTTGGGTTTTATTTTTTCGGTTGTTGGTCCTTGTTTTTTGTCTCTTTGTTTTATTTCTTTGGTTCTTGTTCTTTGGTTCTTCTTCCTTGGTTCTTGTTCTTTGGTTCTTCTTCCTTGGTTCTTGTTCCCTGGTTCTTATTTCCTATTTCCTATTTCCTATTTCTTATTTCTTGGTTCTTTCCCCTTACT
>DASQJI010000188.1:0-3726 GCA_035631175.1 Parafilimonas sp. | reverse complement strand
AGAAAGTGCCAAAAAATATAACATTCCCATGGTGCCGGGGATACAGCAAGCCATCACCGACATACAACTGGCAAAAGATATTGCAACAGAAGTTGGTTATCCCGTCCTCATTAAAGCCTCTGCAGGAGGCGGCGGCAAGGGTATGAGGATCGTCGAAAAAGAAGCAGATGTCGCATCGCAAATGGAGCGTGCAATCAGCGAAGCTACTTCATCGTTTGGCGACGGTTCTGTGTTCATAGAGAAATATGTCTCCTCGCCGAGGCACATCGAGATCCAGGTGCTGGCTGATAAATTTGGAAATACAATTCACCTCTTTGAAAGAGAATGCAGCATTCAACGCCGTCACCAAAAAGTCGTGGAAGAATCGCCGTCATCCATTTTAACGCCTGAGCTAAGAAGAAAAATGGGCGATGCAGCAGTAATGGTTGCCAAATCATGCAATTACACAAACGCAGGTACGGTTGAGTTCCTGCTGGATGATAAGATGAATTTCTATTTTCTCGAGATGAATACGCGTTTGCAGGTAGAACACCCGGTAACGGAAATGATCACCGGCATCGACCTGGTTGAAGAGCAAATAAAAATTGCCCGCGGTGAAAAACTAAGCTTCGCCCAGGATGATATCGCAATCGATGGCCATGCAATCGAACTTCGCGTTTATGCGGAAGACCCGCTGAATAATTTCCTGCCGTCCATCGGCACGCTACATAAATATGTAAGGCCTGGTGGAGAAAATGTAAGAGTGGACGATGGTTATGAAGAAGGGATGACGATTCCGGTTTATTACGACCCGATGATCGCAAAACTCATCACCCATGGGAAGAACAGAATTGAAGCAATTCAAAAGATGCTGCAAGCGATCAAACACTATAAAATCGAAGGAGTTTCTACCACACTGCCGTTCGGGACTTTTGTTTTTGAACATGATGCATTCATCAGTGGAAATTTTGATACGCATTTTGTAAAAAATTATTACACGCCTGAAAAGATCCGCGAAAAACAAAAACAAAATGCGGAAGTCGCTTCACTGATCGCGCTGAAATACTGGTTCGAAAAACAGAAAGTTTTAAACCCGGTCGAAAATAGATCGACGAGCTGGAAGCGCAGGCTTGCGCATTAATCACCGAATTGTGAAACACATCATGAATCCAAAAATAAAAACGTTAAGAAAGAAGATCGAAGAAGGTAAAGCCGGTGGAGGTGAAAAAAGAATTGCTGCCCAACACCACAAAGGCAAACTTACTGCGCGCGAGCGCATAGAATTGTTGATGGACCCCGGTTCATTTGAAGAGATCGGCGCGTTAGTGATCCACCGCACGATTGATTTTGGGATGCAAAAACAACATTACTATGGTGATGGTGTGATCACAGGTTACGGAACAGTGAACGGCAGACTCGTGTATGTGTATGCGCAGGACTTTACGGTGTTTGGCGGAGCGCTTTCGGAGACTCATGCGGAAAAGATTTGCAAGATCATGGACCTCGCGATGAAGACCGGCGCGCCTATGATCGGCTTGAACGACAGTGGCGGTGCAAGGATACAGGAAGGTGTGAGATCACTCGGTGGTTATGCGGATATTTTTTATCGGAATGTGCAGTCATCCGGAGTTATACCGCAAATCTCTGCGATCATGGGGCCATGTGCGGGCGGAGCAGTTTACTCACCTGCCATGACAGACTTTACGATCATGGTGGAGAACACGAGCTACATGTTTGTCACCGGGCCGAATGTTGTGAAAACGGTGACAAATGAGGCAGTAACTTCCGAACAGTTGGGCGGAGCATCCACGCACTCAATAAAATCAGGTGTTACTCATCTCACTGCAGCAAACGACATGGATTGTATTGCCCAGGTGAAAAAATTATTGGGTTACATGCCACAGAACTGCGAAGACGTTGTTCCCAAATTACCTTATACATTGACCGATGAAGTACGCGAAGAATTGGAGAACATAGTACCGGATAGTCCGAATCAACCCTACGATATACGTGCAGTAATAAGAGGCATTTGCGATACAGATACATTTTTTGAAGTGCACCGGGAATTCGCGCACAATATTGTCGTTGGCTTTGCGCGCCTTGCAGGAAGAAGCATTGGTATTGTTGCCAATCAGCCGATGAGTCTTGCGGGAGTGCTTGATATCAACAGTTCAAAAAAAGGCGCAAGGTTCACGAGGTTTTGTGATTGTTTCAATATTCCGTTGTTAGTGTTGGTTGATGTACCCGGGTTCCTTCCCGGCACTGACCAGGAATGGAACGGCATCATCACGAACGGTGCTAAACTTTTATATGCGTTCAGCGAAGCAACAGTACCACGCGTTACTGTGATCACGAGGAAAGCATATGGAGGCGCTTACGATGTGATGAACTCCAAGCACATTGGTGCTGATATGAACTTTGCGTGGCCATCGGCAGAGATAGCTGTAATGGGCGCGAAGGGTGCGAGCGAGATCATCTTCAAAAAAGAAATTTCCGAGGCGGCAGATCCCGCTCAAAAATTGCGCGAGAAAGAAACGGAGTATGCGGAAAAATTTGCAACGCCTTATCTCGCTGCCGAGCGCGGATTCATTGATGAAGTGATCGAGCCAAAAGAAACCAGGAGAAAACTGATCAAAGCATTCGCGATGCTTGAAAATAAAGTCGCAAAACGCCCCAGGAAAAAGCACGGAAATATTCCGTTATAACCGACGTGAAAACGTTTTGTTACCTTACTTGTAAGTTGATTGAATTTAAATTACCCTGTCGTTTCCACCATCAACAGGTATCTGCGCTCCGGTAGTTTTGGAAAATGCAGGACCGAGGAATTGAAGAGCCGCCATTGCAACATCGGCTGATGTTATCTCTGTTTTTAAAACATTATTGGTTTTATAGGCGTGCACTGAAAGGCCGTATTGTGCGGCGCGAGACTTCAGTACTTTATCGGTCCAAACTCCTGTGTCGAACACCGCGTTTGGATGAATCACGTTCACACGAATTCCTTTTTTGCCAAGTTCGAACGCCGCCACTCTTGCCAGTTGCGTAAGACCCGCTTTCGCCACCGAGTAACTCGCAGCGCCTGGGCCCGGGGCAGGAACATTTTTTGAACCAATGATCACAACAGAAGGGCTTATTCCACATTCAAGATACGGAATGCAGGCTTGTAGTAGCTGTTGATGACTCGTAAGATTTAATGACAGGCTCTGTTCCCATATTTTGTCATCAATGTTTTCGATGCTTTGCGCGGAAGAAAAAATACCAGCATTACTGATCAGCAGATCCAAACCACCAAACTGTTTGATCGTGTTCTCAACTGCATTATTCAATGCTGTTTTATTCCTTACATCACACGTTATTCCAAACACTCCCGGCGTCTGCATCTTTTCAATTGCGGGGTTGATGTCGACTGCAACAACAACAGCACCTTCCTTTGCAAGTGCAATCCCACATGCTTTGCCGATGCCACTTGCGGCGCCCGTTACCAATGCAATTTTTCCCTGGAAATTTTTTGTTGACGCAGATTTTTTCAACTTCGCCTGTTCGAGCTCCCAATACTCCATTCCGAAAAGATCTTTTTGGGAAAGGGATCGCCAGCCTCCGAGTTTTTCCGCCTGCTGGATCGCTTTGATAGTATGTTCGCTGATATCGGCAACGATCTTCGCTTCCTCCAAACTCTTACCAAATGTAACGACCCCATGCCCGGGCCACACTGCCCATCGCGGGGCAGCATCAAGTTGCGTGAGGTTTCGG
>DASQJI010000187.1:0-2053 GCA_035631175.1 Parafilimonas sp. | reverse complement strand
ATCGACGGCAGAGTTATATCCTTCAAACAATTTATCCCAATCAACTGCTTCTCCTCTTTCCGCTTTCTCAAAATACACGAGGTCTTCCGGGTGTATAAAGAGTTCAATCATGTGGTAACATTTTCCGAACCCTAATTGTTCTAGCGCAAGTTTGAGTGAATGGGTACCTGTTCTGCCGACGCCGGTACCGATGATCTGGATACTCATAAAAAAATATTTTCTATAAAAGTAGCGTTTGCCCGGCATACTTTTTTCTAAGAAACTCCTCACTGAGTGCCAACCGACCTGCTACGGGAAATCGCTACCTTCGATTAAACTGCTTGCATGAAAAATATTTTCGACGTTGATGCATCGACCGAAATCCTGCAGCGTCTTGAGCTCTTACAACCAGCTTCGAGAGCCCTTTGGGGTAAGATGACCGTTTCTCAAATGATGGCGCATTGCATTGCACCGATGAAAGTTTCGTTGGGAGAAACAACGCCGAAACGGACATTGATGGGTTTGCTATTCGGAAGAATGGGCAGAAAGATGGTGTTGAAAGACGAGCCTTTTAAACAAGGCCTTCCAACCGACCCGAGCTTTGTGATCAAACATGAGCCGGACTTCGATTCAAAAAAGCAGGAGCTCAGGGAAACAATAAAAAAACTTTTGGCAGCAGACAAAAACGCGATGGTTGCGAGACCCCATCCGTTCTTTGGCAAAATGACCGTGGAGGAATGGGGCAAGTTAGGCTACAAACACCTGGATCATCACTTCCGGCAGTTCGGGGTCTGATGGTGAATTGTGAAGGCAGATGGTCAACTTAGTAACCTCGAACCTCAAACTTCAAAGCTCAATTTAATACTCCTTCATCGTCCAGTTCACGTTTCTTTCTTTAAGATATTTGATGACAAAGTCAAAACATGATTTATGCTTTCCTACAAGCTCCGGGGGAAACACACCTTTTTCTGTAAATAATTGTTTCGCAATAAGGTTCGCAGAAGCTGTGCACGTGTAGCCTGTTGTCCGGCTCATTGAAGAAGTTTTTGTAGCTGGATCATAACGATCGATGAGGCTAAATTCAATTGTTTTAGCTTGTGTATTATTCTCGCCGATGAGCAAAACCATCATAACAGTAAGCTCTTCTTCTGCCGCTGCAAGTTTCCATTCATTAAATAAAATTTTGGAAGTGAATTGGAGCGGCGAAATTTCGTGGTCGTCGATCACAATTTTATTAGTATCAAAAAATCCGGTTTCCTTCAGAGCAACTATTAGATCAACATGCCCTGGATAACGAAGCGTTTTTTCTTTTTGATTTTTAATATGCGGCATCGTGTATAACAAAGAACGCAGTCCATCAGTGTTGAATGCCTCCAGCGTCCCGAGTTCATCGAACTGCATCCACTCTCTTTCGGTGAGAGCAGGCTTTACGACGATGTTTCCATTTTCCATTAAACGCGCGGGACGTGTATATTCCTCGATAACATCAACGGGAGAGAACGGCGCTTTGTACTCAAACGGTTTTTTTCTAACCTTTGGTAAGCCTCCCACATACACCTCAAAAGCGTCGATCTTCATCTCTTCGTTATATCGACCGATAATATAATTGCTCATCCCGGGAGCAACACCGCAGTCGGTAATGACGGTCACACTTTTTTCCTTTGCGAGAGCATCAAGCCCGAGGGCATTTTCCGGGAAGAAAGAAATATCGGCAACGTTCTTTCCACATTCAATAACTGCCTTTAAAGTATCAAATCCCATAAAACCTGGTACGGCAGTAACAACCAGGTCAAATCCCGCCAACAGGTCGTTGTATAAATGGTATGCTTTCAAATTCGCCGCGATCTTTTTGATAGATGGATTCAGCTCTTCCAGCAACATCAAATTATCTTCATTGATATCGATCGAAGTAACCGTGTGTTCTTTCGCGAGATCAAGGGCCATTACCCTGCCAACCATACCTGCGCCTAAAACTGCAATGTTCATTTCCGGAATTTTTGCAAAGATGTACAAACAGCACTTAAGGCGAATAATTTTTTCTTTGAGAAATTTATAGCTGATTTTTGGATGATGG
>DASQJI010000186.1:0-10484 GCA_035631175.1 Parafilimonas sp. | reverse complement strand
TTCAAAATACCGTCGTAAAAAACAGCGAGGTCGCTGGTGCCTCCGCCAATGTCAAGAATCGCAACACCGGCTTCCATGTCAATTTCACTCATCACAGCGCTCGCAGACGCCAGTGGCTGAAGCACCAGGTCTTTTGTTTTCAAACCACTGCGGTCAACAGCGCGATAAATATTCCTGATCGCGTTTCTGTCTCCCGTGATGATGTGAAAATTCGCGCCAACTTTTACACCATTGTAACCAACAGGGTCTTTGATGTTTTGGTGATTGTCGACGTGAAAATCCTGCGGTATCACATCGATGATCTGGTCACCGGCAGGGATAAATGTTTTTCGCTGGTTCATGATGAGTTGGTCGATCTCAGTGCGCTCGATCTCGGTATCGGGATCCTGCCGGACGATATCGCCGCGCGTTTGCAGACTTTTAATGTGATGACCAGCAACGCCAACGTAAACATCCCTGATCTCGAGATCAGGATTGCTTTTGTTGCAGTTCAGCAATGCCTGCTGGATAGCCTTGATCGTTTGATCGATATTCAGCACCTGTCCATGCTGAACGCCGTTGCTGTCGGCGCGGCCAAACCCAAGTATTTCGAGTTTGCCGTACTCGTTTTTTCGTCCCGCTATTGCGGCAATTTTTGTAGTGCCAATGTCAAGGCCTACAATGATAGGCACACCGGTGTCATCGTATTGCGCCGGAGCAGTTGTGCCGTTTGAACTTTGGTTCATAGATCGTGTTTTAGTTGTTTTGTTGTTTATTGCCTCGCCCTTTTCTCTCCGAAATGCCGGAGGGATTCGGGGCTTAGTTCGTTATTGAGTTTTTTATATTGTCAATCAAATTTTTTGCATTCGTATTCAACAGACAGCAACCTCAAACCTCAAACCTCAAACTTCAAACTCACCTTATCCTTTCGCTTTCCCCGGCATAACTGCTTTTGGTTTTTTATCGCCTGGTGAATTCTTTTTTTCAATGTCTTTATGATTTGCGGCACCTGTCTTGCTTCTTTTTTTCCCGGCAACTGTTTTCTCTGTTTGTGCACGCACCGTATCAACACTCACTTGTTTCATCGGTGCAGCGTATAGCGTATCCCGCAACACCTGGGTCAATTTTTTTTCTGCCTGGGCGAGTTGCATTACCGCCTTTGCGGTGTCTGGTGCGCCATTTATCTGGCCTCGCCTTACAGCAACCACCTGCCCATGATATTGTATGTCGATGACCGAGTATTTTTCAAAGCCCACTTTGCTCCAGATCTGGCTATAGAAAAGGCGCAGCTTGGTGAATTTTTCGTCGAGGCTGTCAGCATTGCCAATTCGTATTATCTGGTCTCCGACGACAGGAATGAGCTCATATGTTCCATGCTGTGTAATATTTACCTGCGCCGTTTGTGCCGTTAAAAAGCTGTCCTGTTTTATGTAGAGAGCTATTTTTTTTACGTCGGCCAACACAAGGCTGTCGGGTTGCGATAGGATTTTTTTGTCGGAAGGGAACGATGTGAATACGATCAACCGCGCGACGGCATTTTCAGTTACCGGCAAACGCAACGCAGTGCTGTCGATGTAGAACGAACCGCCTTGCATCGTAAAAACTCTCGCTATAGGTTCTCTCTCAAAGATCTTCACATGCAAAACCTGCTTGTTGTCAAAAAACAACTCGGCATCTTGTATCCAGGCATTTTGTTCCAATTGCCCTTCGAGTTTTCCGATATCAATGTGGTTCAGGTTTTCGCCCGGGCGCACATTGTTTTCCGATAAAACGTTCACCACATCAGCTTTCTTTACAAACACATGCTCGGTCGCTCCTTCAATGGTTATCGCGATGTCCTTGCAGGCTTCAGTGCTTTTTGATTTCATGGCAGCAACGAGCAAAACCATACAACAGAGTCCGAGCAGGGACCAGCCGATGGTTTTTATTTTTGTTTTTGCGCTCATAGCTTCTGCATCAAAATTTTTTATTCTCAAGACTGACAGGCTTTCAAAAACCTGCCAGATTTTTTTGCCTATTTGTTATTCGGTTAATATTTCTTTCACCGGGTCCACCAAAGCATCAATGTCACCGGCGCCGCACATCACCAATAACTTCGGCTTATATAATCTTACCCAATCAAGCATCGCATTTTTTGCAAGGATCTGCTTTTGTGGCAACGTCATTTCATTTAAGATGACCTCGCTGGTCACTCCTTCCATCGGCAATTCTCGCGCAGGGTAAATTGGTAATAAGATCACCTGGTCAGCGAGATCTAGACTGCGTGCGAATTCCGGTGCGAGGTCATTTGTGCGGCTATATAAATGCGGTTGAAATATCACGGTGCATTCTTCCTCATACAAATTTTTAACCCCGCTTAGCAAAGCTTTAAGCTCAGCCGGGTGATGCGCATAATCATCGATCAAAATGTGCTTCTCATTCTTCAATACATATTCAAACCTTCGTTTTACTCCTTTAAAATTTGCTATTGCTTTTTTTATTTTATCATCATCGATCCTTAAATATTTTGCGACTGTGATAGCAGCAACGCTGTTCTCAATATTGTGCGAACCACCCATGTGTAATTCAACATTGGGCAGACTCCATTCTTCGCCTTGCACGTCGTATTTATACGAACCCTGCACAGCTTCTATGTTAGTTGCATATACATCGGCATCGGCGCTGTCATAGCTGTATGTAAAATGTGTATCAGCAGTCAGCTGGTCACTTCTTTCAAGGCCACATTTCGAAACAAGGCAACCGCCTGCTTTTATTTTTTTTGAAAAAGCAATAAATGCATTCATCACTTCTTCATGCGTCCCATAGATATCAAGATGGTCCGGGTCCATGGCAGTAATGACCGCAACGTTTGGCGTCAACTTCAAGAAACTTCTGTCGTATTCATCTGCTTCCACGACCATAACATCATTTTCAGCGGGCCAAAAATTGGTTTGATAATTTGCTGAGATACCGCCAAGAAAGGCATTGCAACCATAACCACTGTCACGAAGCACGTGGGCTATCATGGTGGTTATGGTCGTTTTGCCGTGTGTTCCCCCTACGCATATATTATACGAGCGCCCGGTTATCCATTGCAGAACGTCGCTGCGTTTTACAACGGTGTAATTATTCTCGCGGTAATACACCAGTTCCTTATGGTCTTCAGGAACAGCAGGCGTGTATACAACAACGTCTGCATCTTTTGGGATTACGTCAAGATCTTCATCAAAATGCACATCAATTCCCTCGGCTTCCAGTTCCCGTGTAAGCGGCGTAATGGATCTGTCATAGCCGCTAACGCTTGCGCCACGATTTTTAAAATACCGTGCCAAGGCACTCATGCCGATTCCGCCAATGCCGATGAAATAGCTTGACAGGCCAACGAAGCCCCCATCCCCTAAGGGGGAGCTGATCATCTGCTTTACGTCTTTTTGTTCTTTCATACAACTTCTCTCTTCCTTTACCGACGGGGCAGGCTTCTCAGTATTTCTTCCGCAATTCTTTCATCAGCATTCGTCACAGCAAATGCTGCGATATTGTTTTTTAGTTTGTCCTGTTTCTCTTCATCCTTCGCAAGGCTTACCATTTCGGCAAACAACTTACTGCTTGCGAATTCATCCTTCACCAGCAAAGCAGCATCGCGGTCGGCTAGATATTTTGCATTCATTGTTTGATGGTCTTCTGCTGCAAACGGAAATGGAACGAAGATCACCGGCTTCTTCACGACGCACAATTCCGCAACTGCCATTGCACCCGCTCTTGAAATAACTATGTCAGCAGCAGCATACGCCTTGTTCATTTCGTTGATGAAATCACCTGCCCAAATATTCTTCAACGGCTTCGCTCTTTCCAGATAAGCAGAAGCGGCTGTTTTTCCTGTTTGCCAGATAAGCTGCAATCCTAGCGAATCAAACTCGAGAATGTGCGAAGCAATTACCTCGTTTATACTCTTTGCTCCCAGGCTACCGCCTACAACGAGTATGGTCTTTTTGGCATCGTCCAGCCCGAAAAAGCTCAAAGCTTCCGTCCGGGTTGTGCTGCCCTGGACAATATTTTTTCGGACAGGATTTCCGGTGATCACAATTTTGTCGGCGGGAAAAAATTTTTCCATCCCGCTACTGGACACAAAAATTTTTGCAGCGCTTTTGCCAAGCCAGATATTACTTTTTCCTGCAAACGAATTGCTCTCGTGTATGAAAGTTGGAATATGCTTATGCTGCGCATATTTCAGCACCGGGAAACTGGAATACCCTCCAACACCGATGGCCGCATCGGGACGAAAACTTCCGACAATGCTCCTTACCTGTCCAAAACTTTTGATAAGCTTAAATGGCAACCAAATGTTTTTTATCAAAGAACTTCGTTCGTAACCTGCAATGTCAAGGCCCTTAATGTTGTAACCTGCCTGCGGCACTTTTTCCATTTCCATTTTACCTTTTGCACCCACGAACAATATTTCGGTTCCCGGTTGTTTTTCTTTAATAGCATTGGCAATAGCAACGGCCGGAAAAATATGTCCGCCGGTTCCGCCACCGGCGATGATCAGACGAAGCCCGCTCCGCCGTCTAAAGGGAGAATCGGTACCATCGTCTATTACTTCATCCTCACTCATTATTTCTTACATTCAGGTCCGCTTCCTTTCCAGGAAGCGAATTACATCTTGACAAGTCTTTCGTTTGATGTATCACGAACTTCAATCAGTGACACACCTGGTTCATCAGCAATCTCATTCATACCAGCTCCCCGTGCTTCAGACTGCTCTATGTTTCTTGCTACGCTCAATATGATGCCGATCGACGCGCAGGTAAACAGAAATGAACTTCCGCCCATGCTTACCAACGGCAGTGTTACCCCCGTTACGGGGATCAGATTTACGCCGACCGCCATGTTTGCCAGCGCCTGGATTGCCAACGTAAAACTTAATCCCAGCGCCAGGAAAGCGCCGAAGGCGTAAGGGCACTTTCGAAATACACGAATGCAACGAAAAAGAAAGACGATGTAAAGAAAGATTATGAATAACCCGCCCAACAATCCGTACTCTTCTATGATGATCGGGTATATCGAATCGTTATACGCCTGCGGCAAATAATTTCTTTGCTTGCTGTTACCGGGGCCTAAGCCAAATAGAATTCCACCGTTAGCGATGGCAATATTCTGCTGCTGCACCTGGTAAGGGATCTCAGCGTCTTTGGCATAAATAAAATCCTGTGTTCGTTGAACCCATGTGCCAAATCTTCCGAGTGAATTGAGTGTTGAACTAATGCTGCTCTTGTTGTCGTTGTCATCAGTCTTATTTCCATCGTAAGTCGAAACAGCGATCGCAATGATAAGCAGCACCGGAATTGCTGCGATCATCAATACCAACAGGATATGTTTTACGCTGGCGCGGCCTATGAACATCAACAGCAACGAGGTAAGCCCGGTTAATAATGCAGTTGAAAGATTTGCAGGCAATATCAATATGCAAATAATTGCTACCGGAATAATAAGAGGCAAAAATCCTTTTTTAAAATCCTTGATGTCATTTTGCTTTCGGCTGAGTTGCCTCGACAAATACATGAAGAGCGCCAGCCTTGCAAGGTCACTCGTCTGTATGGTAAGATTGAGCACAGGCAGTTTTATCCAGCGGCTTGCATCGTTCACTTCAACACCGAAAAATAACGTGTAGATCAGTAGCGGGATCGAGACAAGGTATAGTATGAGCGACACCCTGGAGTAAATAGTATAATTCACCCGATGCATGAAATAGATGACTAGTATGCCAATGACGATAAAGGCAAGTTGTTTGAACAAGTAAACTGCGGTGTTGCCGTCGTAATATTTATATGCCAGCGAACCGGTCGCGCTGTAAACAGCAAGCAAGGAAATGATGGCGAGCAACACAACAACAGTCCATATATATTTGTCACCACGGGCACGATGCCTTAACCCATGCCCGAGGCCTTGCTTCCATTCACGCCAGTTGGTGGCGAGTCTCACGTCTTCAATATTTTTAAAAGTTTTGTCTACCATATCTTTTTCTTTTAAGGGTTGTTCCGTGCAAGTGAGAGCCTATAAATCCCTTACCGCATTTTTAAATTGCCTTCCCCTGTCTTCATAGTTGTTGAACAAATCGAAACTTGCGCATGCCGGGCTCAATAACACAACGTCGCCTTTGGTCGACAACCGGAATGAGGTGTTAACTGCATCCTTAGCACTTGCCGTGTCAACGATCACTGGCACGAGGCTATCAAATGCTTTATGAATTTTTTTGTTATCCAGTCCCATGCAAACGATCGCCTTCACTTTTTCCTTCACGAGGTCTTCGATCAATTGATAGTCATTCCCTTTATCAATTCCCCCGAGGATCAATACAACTGGTTTCTCCATACTTTCCAATGCGTACCAGGTGCTGTTCACATTGGTGGCCTTGCTGTCGTTTATAAAATCTATACCGCGCACCGTAGCCACAAATTCCATTCGATGCTCCAGGCTTTCGAAAGACTTCACCGCTTCGCGGATCTTTTCTTTCCTAATGCCGAGCGTCGCTGCCGCTATTGTGGCGGCCATGGTGTTATACTGGTTATGTTTTCCTTTCAGCGCGAAATCGTAAATGCTCATATTGATCCGCTCCTCCTGGAGACGAACCATCATGTCCTTGCCTTTTAACCAGCCACCGTGAGTTAGTTCGTGTTTCATAGAAAATGGTAATGAGTTAGTGTGTAATCTAGTTGCCTGCAGTTTTTTGGTGATCACTTCATCATCCGCATTGTAGATAAAGTAATCTTCCATTGTTTGGTTTTCAGTAATGCGGAATTTGCTGTCAATATATTTCTCGAAACTGTAATCGTACCTGTCAAGATGATCTTCGGTGATGTTTAACAATACCGAGACATCTGCCCTAAACTCTTTTATATCATCCAACTGGAAAGAACTGATCTCTGCAACATATAATGGCTTTGGATCTTCGGCCACCTGCTTCGCAAATGAATAACCGATATTACCTACCAGCGCACAATTCATTTCGCCGGTTTTACATATATGATAGATCAGCGCTGTGGTTGTGCTCTTGCCATTGCTTCCCGTAATCGCTATGATCTTACTGCTTCCCTTGAAGCGGTACGCAAGTTCGATCTCGCTGATCACCGGGATCGCTTTGGCGCGAATCATACTTACCAGCTCATTTTTATCAGGAATTCCGGGGCTTTTCACAACTTCGGTTGCCGCGAGAATTTTTTCGCCCGAATGGCCGCCTTCTTCAAATTCGATCTTGTGCTCGCTTAATTCGCTTTTATATTTTTCATTGATATAGCCGGCATCACTTAAGAAAACATCATACCCCCGCTGTTTAGCTAACACAGCAGCGCCAATTCCGCTTTCACCACCACCCAGTATTGCGAGCTTATAAAGCATGCCCATGATTTAAAAAAACAAATCGCAAGACTTCAAATACCAAACGCATCATCTTATTTTCAGCGTTATGATCGACGCTACTACCAGGAGTATCGTCACGATCCAGAACCGCACCGATATTTTATTTTCGTGATATCCTTTCTTTTGATAATGATGATGCAACGGACTCATCAGAAATATTCGTCGCCCTTCACCGTACTTTCTCTTTGTATACTTGAAATAACTTACCTGTATAACGACGCTCAGATTTTCGATCAAAAAGATGCCGCAGAAAATAGGGATCAACAACTCTTTACGCACAATGATCGCGAGTGAAGCAATGATACCGCCGAGCGCGAGGCTGCCTGTGTCGCCCATAAATACCTGTGCAGGAAATGTGTTGTACCAAAGAAAACCAATGCATGCACCTACAAACGCACCGATGAATATCACCAGCTCACTCAAATTCGGTATGTACATAATATTGAGATAATCGGCGAGCACGTAATTACCGCTCACAAAAATGAAGATGCCGAGACCTGCGCCGATAATGGCACTGACACCGGCAGCAAGACCGTCAAGGCCATCGGTGATGTTAGCGCCGTTTGAAACCGCGGTGATAATGAATGTGACAATAATGATATAAACGATCCACGTATATTTTTCAGCCGTTGGACTCATCCAACTGATAAGTTTGCTGTAGTTGAACTCGTGACTTTTTACGAACGGAATTGTAGTGATGGGGGTTTTAACCTCCGCAAACCGGCGTTCAATGCCATTAATGTTACGGATAATGATGTTTGAATCGCGCGCAACCTTTTCGCCTGTTCCGAGGGTTGGGTGCGTGGTTTGCGCGCCGATCAATTCTCTTTCGACCACTACGCTGCTGTTGAAATACAATGTGGCACCTATGATTATTCCAAGGCCGATCTGACCGATGATCTTTGTAACGCCGGCCAAGCCGTCTGCATCTTTTTTGGTGAACGTTTTACCCTCGGCAATCGCTTTCTTCCTCGCTCTTAGTTTGAAATAATCGTCGAGAAAACCGATCACGCCGAGCCATATAGTGCACAGCAGCATCAGGCGGATGTACACTTTATCGAGGTCCGCAAATAATATTGAAGGAACTATTATAGCCAGCAGTATTATAATACCGCCCATGGTCGGAGTCCCTTTCTTTTGCTGTTCGCCGTGCAGGCCCAGGTCTCTCACTGTTTCCCCGATTTGATTTTTGCGAAGCAGGTTTATGACCCTTCTCCCATACACAGTCGCGATGATCAACGAAAACAAAACGGCCATCGCAGCTCTGAAAGAAATGTATTCAAACAGGCGCGCACCGCTTATGTCGTAGCGCTCATGCAACCATGTAAAAAAGTAGTAGAGCATTGTCGTATATCGTCAACCTTAAATCCTAATTCCCAACTCCTAATTCCTAATTCCTAAATCTTTCTTCCTTTATTTATCTAACAGTTCAAACATTTCTTTCAACACTTCCTTATCATCAAAGTGCAGCGATTCATTTTTGATGATTTGATATTTCTCATGTCCTTTGCCCGCCAGCAGAATGATGTCTTCGCTATTCGCAAAACTGACGGCTGTCTTTATCGCTTCACGCCGATCCGCAATAGAGATCGATTTTCGTTTACCGGCACTATTCAGGCCTGCTTCCATATCTTTTAAAATTTCAAGCGGGTCTTCGCTACGGGGATTGTCACTGGTGAAAATGGCGCGGTTACTAAACTCTGTTGCGATCTGTGCCATAAGTGGCCGCTTCGTTTTGTCCCTGTCACCACCGCAACCGACGACAGTTATCACTTGTTCATCGCCTCGCCTCAACCGCTTTATGGTGCCCAGCACATTTTCCAACGCATCCGGTGTGTGAGCGTAATCGACGATGCCAATGATCTTTTGCTTGCTAATGATATAGTCAAATCTTCCTTCAGCGCCGCTTAGACCGCTCAGGATAAGCAATACTTTTTCGCTCTGTTCATTCAAACACATCCCGGCACCATAAACTGCAAGCAGGTTGTATGCGTTGAATTCACCGATCAGCCGGAAATGCACTTCCTTTTCGTTCACCTGCATGACCAGGCCCGTTAAGACGTTTTCGAGGATCTTCCCTTTAAAATCAGCGAGGTTTTTTAAGCTGTAATAATATTTTCTTGCAGGCGTGTTTTGCAGCATCACTGTACCCCGCTTGTCGTCGAGATTTGACAAGGCAAAAGCATCCCCGGGAAGATTATCGAAAAATGATTTTTTTACACGGATGTATTCTTCAAACGTTTTATGATAATCAAGATGGTCATGCGTGATGTTGGTGAAAATTCCTCCGGCAAAACGCAAGCCTGTTATGCGGTGCTGATGAATTGCATGACTGCTGCATTCCATGAAGACATGACTGCAACCTGCATCAACCATTTGTCGTAACAGGGAATTCAGACTAATAGCATCGGGTGTTGTATGCGTGGCAGGAATAATTTCACTGCCTATTTGATTTTGCACTGTGCTCACCAATCCGCATTTGTAACCAAGGTTGCTGAACAATTTAAACAGCAATGTTGCCACGGTGGTCTTACCGTTGGTGCCTGTAACCCCGACCAACTTCATTTTCTGTGAAGGCTCGTCAAAGAAATTGTGTGCGATATATGCCGATGCCTCATGCGAATTTTGAACCTGAACATAAGTAACGGTGTTATCGAGGTAGTCAGGTAGTTCTTCACACACGATCACTCGTGCGCCTTTAACAAGTGATTGTTGAATAAAATTGTGACCATCGAATTTTTCTCCTTTTACAGCAATGAAAAGAGAATCGTTATCGATATTCCGTGAATCAATAAAGATGTCGCTGACTTCCACATTTCTGTCACCATGTATAGAAATGATCCGCACTTTGTATAATATGTCCTCTAATTTTTTCAATTACTCATTTTTAAGTCAAGGCTTACAACTTGCCCTTTTGCAATTGGTGAACCGGCGTTTATTGACTGATCGGTCACTTTTCCCAATCCCCGGACTTTTACAACAAGTCCTGCGTTTTCGCATATGTACAAAGCATCCTTTAAACCCATTCCGTTCAAAGAAGGCATTACCTTATTCGAGACCGGCACGCTTGACAACACTGCACTGCTTTGTTGCTTCGCTAATCTTGTCCATTC
>DASQJI010000185.1:0-3689 GCA_035631175.1 Parafilimonas sp. | reverse complement strand
TATCGCAGGATTCGATCTCAAATAAGCAACAATTATCCCAGGCGCAGCAATCTTATGAAGGTTCGCAAAACGCGTTGGCTGTGATGCGCCAGAAAGTAGGCGACCTCATAGTGCGGGCGCCTGTTGACGGCCAATTAACGTCGCTGGATGCCGAGGTGGGGCAAAGCAAGAATAAAGGCGAAAGGCTCGGCCAGCTCGATGTGATGGGCGCGTACAAAGTTCGGGTTGAGGTGGATGAGCACTACCTTTCGCGCATCTATACGGGTCTTCGCGGAACTTTCACTTTTGCAGACACGAATTATGTGCTTGAAATAAAGAAAGTTTATACACAGGTGAGCAACGGCCGTTTCCAGGTTGATATGGAATTCGTCGGTAAAGTGCCAAGGGGAATTCGCCGCGGCCAAACACTGCAGATACTTTTAGCCTTGAGCGATGAAAGAACCGCACTTTTGTTACCCAAGGGCGGCTTTTACCAGCAGACTGGCGGCAATTGGATCTTTAAAGTAACAAACGATGGCAGCAAAGCGTACAGGGTAGATATACAACTGGGTAATCAGAACACCGATTATTATGAGGTATTAAGTGGATTGCAAGCGGGTGATAAAGTTGTTACATCGAGCTATGAAACCTACGGCGACATGCAGGAGCTCGTTTTAAAAGGGAAATAAATTTTTTAATCACATACTTTAATAGATCAAAAAACATCAAAATGATAAAGATCTCAGAACTCGAGAAAATTTACCGCACGGAAGAAGTTGAAACCGTTGCGCTCAACAAGTTGTCAATGGAAGTAAAAGAAGGAGAGTTTGTGGCGGTGATGGGCCCTTCCGGTTGCGGCAAATCGACACTGCTTAATATCTTAGGAATGCTCGATGATCCTGATGCAGGCAGCTTCATTTTCAACGGCGTCGAAGTGGCTCATTTCAACGAACGCAAACGCGCAGATCTCCGGAAGAATAATATCGGGTTTGTGTTCCAGAGCTTTAACCTCATTGATGAACTTACTGTTTTTGAAAATGTTGAATTGCCGCTTATTTACACAGGAGTAAAAGCAGCAGAGCGCAAAAAAAGAGTAGAGCAGGTTCTCGATAAAGTGCAGATCATGCATCGCCGTAACCACTATCCGCAACAACTTTCAGGTGGTCAGCAACAACGTGTCGCGGTCGCCAGGGCTGTGGTCAATCATCCAAAACTGATCCTCGCCGATGAGCCTACCGGTAACCTCGATTCTAATAACGGTAATGACGTAATGCAACTGCTTACTGAATTGAACGAGCAAGGTACAACCATCGTAATGGTAACGCACAGCGAACACGACGCACGTTATAGCCATCGCATCATCCGCATGCTCGACGGCCAAACGGTAACTGAGAATATCCTCATCTAGAGCAGTAGATCCTTACTGCCCGGTGCATGGAGAAATTACTGGAACAGTCAAGAGAACCAAGGCGCTTCAAAAGAAGTAGGGATTCGTTATGCTCAAGAATTTTTTTAAAATATCATATAGAAATCTTCTCAGGAATAAAGGATTTTCCTTCATAAATATTTCCGGTCTCGCAGTAGGTATGGCCAGCGCCATACTTATTTTATTATGGATACAAAATGAGGTAAGCTACGATCAGTTTCATGCAAATAAAGACCGGATATACGAAGCATGGAACAAGGCAACTTTCAGCAACAAGCTGCAATGCTGGAACACCACGCCGAAAATTCTTGCCAGGACATTAGAGCACGACCTGCCTGAGGTAGAACGTGCGGTGCGTGTAAATTGGCCGAGCAGTTATTTATTTAGCGTTGGTGAAAAAAGGTTGACCCTACAGGGCAACATTGTTGATTCCGGGTTTCTGCAAATGTTCAGTTTCCCGTTGCTGAAAGGCAATCCAAATACGGCCCTGAACGATATGCATTCAATAGTGCTTACGGAAAGCCTCGCTAAAGACCTGTTTGGCGGTGAGAATGCAATGGGTAAGGTGATCAAACTCGACAACCAGGATAACTTCACCGTGACTGGGATCGCAAAAGATCTTCCCAATAACACGCGCTTCGATTTTAATTACCTGCTTCCCTGGTCTTACTTAAGGTATAAAGGTGATGATGACTCGAACTGGGGAAATAACTCAACCCGCACGTACGTGATGCTGAAGCAAAACGCAACGCTCGCTTCGGTAGCACCGAAAATAAAAACGCTCAAAACAAAATACGATACAGAAGATCCCAAATGGGAAATGTTTTTATACCCCCTCAGCAGGTGGCGCTTGTATTCAAGTTTTACAAATGGTGTTGAAGATGGCGGCGGCCAGATTGAATTTGTCAGGTTGTTTGGGATCATCGCGGCGTTCATCCTCCTGATCGCATGCATCAATTTCATGAACCTGAGCACAGCACGCAGCGAGAAGCGTTCAAGAGAGGTTGGTATCAGAAAGGTCGTCGGTGCAAAACGAATTTACCTCGTAGCGCAGTTTATTGGTGAATCGATCCTGATCGCGTTTATTGCTGGCATCCTGGCCGTTGGAATTGTACAACTTTGCCTGCCCGGCTTTAATGAACTCACCGGAAAAAAACTTTTCATTGATTATGGGAATTTATACTTCTGGCTTTGCGGGATCGCCTTCGTGATCTTTACCGGCATTTTAGCAGGCAGCTATCCTGCATTTTTCTTATCATCGTTTCAGCCCGTCGCCGTACTGAAGGGCACTTTCAAGGCAGTGCATGCGCTCATCACTCCCCGCAAAATACTGGTAGTAGCGCAGTTCACATTTGCCATCATTCTCATTATCTGCACCATCATCGTAAAACAACAAATTGATTACGCGCAGGCGCGACAATCAGGATACGACAAGAACAATCTTGTTTATGTTTTCATCGAGGGAGATGTAGGCAAGAAGTACATGCTGCTAAAAAATGAATTATTATCCTCCGGCGTGGCAACATCGGTTACAAAAACAAGTTCACCGCTCACAGAGGGGTGGAGCGATACATGGGGTTTTCAATGGGAGGGAAAAGATCCGAATGATAAAACGGATTTCGATCGTTATGTGGCCGACGACGGTCTTACAAAAACCGCCGGTATGCAACTGGTAGCAGGCAGAGATTTTGATCTAAAAAATTTTCCCACCGACTCATTTGGCGTGATACTAAACGAATCTGCCGTGAAAGCGATGAATTTTAAAAATCCGATTGGCCAGATCGTAAAGGAAGACACAAATTACCATGTAGTGGGTGTGATAAAGGATTTCATTTTGCGTTCTCCGTATTTGCCAACTAAACCTATGGTTATAAAAGGAGCGCATGACCAATGGGCTAATGTGATCAACATCAAATTCAACGATAAAAATTCGACGGCCAGGAATTTGAAAGCGACTGAAGCGATCTTCAAAAAATATAACCCCGAGTATCCGTTCCAATATCATTTTGTGGATGATGAATACGCAAAAAAATTCGAAGATGAAAAACGCACCGGCACACTCGCCGGCGTGTTTGCTGCGCTCACGATCTTCATTTCATGTCTTGGCTTGTTCGGCCTCGCTACCTATATGGCAGAAAATCGTGTGAAAGAAATTGGAGTGCGTAAAGTGCTCGGTGCATCTGTTGCAGGAATAAGTGCTTTGCTTTCAAAAGACTTTCTGAAACTGGTGTTAGTTGCGTTCATCGTTGCCGCACCTGTGGCATGGTGGCTGATGACCGTGTGG
>DASQJI010000184.1:0-1547 GCA_035631175.1 Parafilimonas sp. | reverse complement strand
TGCGCTGTTGCTGATATCATCCATTTCGATATGCTCGCCTGCCTCACGTGCGAGGATCAATATTTTTCGCATCACATCGGTACCGCCGAGGTCCAAACGTGGATCAGGTTCGGTATAGCCTTCATCCTGCGCCTGCTTTACGACATCCGCAAAAAGTTTTGTTCCATCATAATTATTAAAAACGAAGTTCAGTGTACCCGAAAGCACCGCCTGTATCTTGTTGACCTTATCACCACTTCGCCTCAGATCATTCAATGTCCCGATGACCGGCAAACCAGCGCCGACGTTCGTTTCAAAAAGAAACAATGCATTATACTCCCTGGCCAGCGACTTAAGATGATTGTAATCCTTATAAGGCGACGATGCAGCGATCTTGTTACACGCAACAACCGAAACTGCTTTTGACAAAAGTTTTTGGTATACAGTTACCACTTTCTCATCAGCCGTTACATCGACGAACACCGCATTTCGCAAATTTTTCCTGATAATGGTCTCGGCAAATAATTCGAGGTTCATGTCATTGCCCTGCTGCAATGCTTCCTTCCAATTATCCAATCGCAGATCGTTACCCTCGTAAGCAAACAGCATCTTTTTACTGTTCGCGATGCCAGCTACGCGTGCCTGCAGGTTCAGGTGTTGAAGCAGGAATTCCCGTTGCTGCTTTAGCTGGTCAAGTAATTTGCCGCCAACATTTCCGACACCAACTACAAAAATATTTAGCTGTTTATAGGTAGACTCAAAGAATGCTTCATGCAAAACATTCACGCATTTCTTCACGTCATCTGTAGCAATTACAGCGGAAATATTTCTTTCAGAAGAACCTTGTGCGATCGCTCTCACATTAATACCGTTGCGGCCGAATGACTCGAACATTTTTCCGCTAATGCCGGTGTGGCTTTTCATTTTGTCGCCTACAAGCGCAACGATCGAATGCCCCTGCTCGATCTTCAATGGCTCAACTTTTCCCTGGTGGATTTCGATTTCAAAAGTTTTGTCCACTGTTTCTTTTGCCCGGTCTGCCGCCGCGGCATTTACAGCGACACAGATCGAATGCTCCGACGAACTCTGGGTGATGAGTATGACGTTGATCTTCTCGTTTGCCAACGCTTCAAAAAGCCTCTTTGAAAATCCGGGGATGCCGACCATACCACTTCCTTCCAGGCTTAGTAACGCAATTGCGTTGATGCTTGAAATGCCTGTGATAATGCCGCCGCCATCCACGGCGCTCTGCGGTGAATCGGTAGTGACGACTTGTTCTATTAGCGTACCTTTTTGATCAGGTGCGAAAGTGTTTTTTATGTGTGTTGGAATATTTTTTTGCAGCACGGGTTGAATCGTCGGCGGATAAATAACCTTAGCTCCAAAATGTGATAGCTCCATTGCCTCCTGGTATGATATGCGCTCTATCGTTTTTGCATTTGGCACCCAGCGCGGATCTGCCGTCATCATGCCGGTAACATCGGTCCATATTTCCAGGGAATTTGCATTCATCGCCGCCGCAAAAATTGCTGCAGTGTAATCTGAGCCGCCGCGGCCGAGTGTGGTTG
>DASQJI010000183.1:0-4106 GCA_035631175.1 Parafilimonas sp. | reverse complement strand
CACGTCAAATTAAAAGTCAAATTAAAAAGACGGAAGAAAGCGAATGTTATTTTGACTTGTTACTTTTTACTTTTGAATTTTCTAAATGATAACATTAACAAACAGGAGTGCACCAGTCGACCGGAAACCAATGACGTTCCTGGAGAGCTTGTATTTGTGGAACATCTTAAAAGGCATGGCGATAACGCTTCGTCACTTTTTCAAGAAGAAAGCCACGATAAGTTACCCGGAACAGAAAAGAGAATTTAGCCCTGTGTTTCGCGGTCTGCAGGTTTTGAACCGCGACGAAGAAGGAAGAGAGCGTTGCACCGCTTGTGGCCTTTGTGCTTTAGCTTGTCCTGCTGAAGCTATAACCATGGAAGCTGCAGAGCGCATGCCCGGCGAAGAACATCTTTATCGTGAAGAAAAATATGCGGCCAAGTATGAGATCAATATGCTGCGTTGCATATTTTGCGGCTTTTGTGAGGATGCTTGTCCGAAAGATGCGATCTATCTTTCTGAAACGTTTGCGCCGTCCGCATATAACCGTAAAAATTTTATTTATACAAAAGAGGATCTGTTAATACCTGATCCAAAAACACAACCGGATGAATTTGAAAGAGCGAGAGGTTTGAGGGAACAGAAAAACCGATAAATTACCTGATGACTGCGACAGAAATATTATTCTGGATCTTGAGTGCGCTTGCTCTTTTTAGTGCATTGATGGTGTTGGTTAGCAAGAATCCTGTTCATAGCGTACTCTGGCTCATTGTTGTTTTCTTCGCTATTTCCGGTCACTATATTTTGCTGAACGCTCAATTCCTGGCGATCGTTAACCTGATCGTGTATGCCGGTGCCATCATGGTTTTATTCCTCTTTGTGATCATGCTCATGAATCTTAGTGCGACCGGTGAACCTCAGCGAAATTTTTTGATGAGGCTGGCAGGCATAGTTGCCGGTGGCCTCTTGTTAAGCGTCATGATCTCGGCGGTTCGTTCCGCCGGAGAACTCACCGGTAAGCAGGCGATCATGAATGAAGGCGATATAGGACTGATACAAAATCTCGGAAAGGTTTTGTTTACACAATATGTTGTGCCATTTGAAATAAGCAGTGTTTTGTTTTTGAGTGCGATGGTCGGAGCGGTGGTGATCGGGAAGAAAGATTAGCCCCCATCCCCTAAAGGGGAGAAAGGCAACAGCATTTGAATTTTTAACCGCCATTAAGTCCCTTTAGGGATTTAGGGCAAAAAAGTCCCTTTAGGGATTTAGGGTATGCCAATTCAGTATTACATAATCTTAGCAGCTGCATTGTTCTGTATCGGTGTGGCCGGTGTGTTGATCCGGCGGAATGCCATCATCATCTTCATGTGCATAGAACTGATGTTGAATTCAGTGAACCTGATGCTCGTTGCATTCTCAAAAATGCATTACGCGATCGGGAGTACTGCTGGTGCCGGTAAAGAGGTGGCCCTCAATATCGGGTCAGATGCGCAGTTGTTCGTGTTCTTTATTATGGTCGTTGCCGCTGCAGAAGTAAGTGTTGGCCTCGCAATAATTGTGATGATGTACCGTAATGTGCATTCGATCGATATTAATTTTTTGAACAGGCTCAAAAATTGAAAAGCAAAAGTAAAAATGCACAGACGGTCAGTTGTTTTTGACTTTCACTTGTGACTTTAATTTTTGGTTCTTGATTTTTGAAAATTTGGATTTTCATTTATGGTTTATTTAGTTCCGCTTTTTCCGCTTATTGGTTTTTTGATCAACGGACTTTTTCGAAATTCGTTATCGAAGAATTTAATTTCACTGATCGGATGCGGAGTTGTTCTTGCTTCTTTTATTGTAAGTATTGTTTTGTTTCTTGATGTAAGATCGCACGGTGCGATGCCCGTTCACCCGCTATTCCAATTCATCAGCGTCGAAGCTTTTAAGATAGATTTTGCTTTCCAGGTTGATCAGCTCTCGTGCTTGTTCCTGCTGATCATTACCGGAGTCGGATTCTTGATCCATGTGTACTCTACATCCTACATGCACGACGAAACTCCGGATCATTTCGCGCGCTATTTCTCATACCTGAATTTATTTGTGTTCTCCATGCTCATCCTTGTGCTGGGAGCAAACTATGTGATAATGTTCATTGGATGGGAAGGAGTGGGGCTCTGTTCTTACCTGCTCATTGGTTATTGGTTTAAAAACGATAATTATAATTATGCTGCAACGAAGGCGTTTGTGATGAACCGCATTGGCGACCTGGGTTTTCTTCTCGCCATATTTTGGATGCTCGCAAGACTCGGTTCGGCTTCGTTTGGGGATGTGTTTATTGAAACTTCACGCTTAACTCCAGCAGATGTTACCGGCATCACCGTTTTACTGTTCGTCGGCGCGATGGGTAAAAGTGCGCAGATCCCTTTATACACCTGGCTGCCCGACGCGATGGCAGGTCCCACGCCGGTTTCGGCGTTGATACATGCTGCCACGATGGTTACAGCGGGAATTTATATGGTTGCGCGCAGCAATGTGTTGTACTCGTTAAGTCTCGTCGCACAGAATTTAGTTGCGATCATTGGGCTTGCTACAGCTCTATTAGCCGCAACGATCGCAATAAAACAAAATGATATTAAAAAGGTATTGGCATACTCCACAGTGAGCCAGCTCGGGTACATGTTCCTCGGCCTTGGCGTCGGTGCGTATTCAAGCGCGGTTTTTCATGTGATGACGCATGCCTTTTTCAAAGCACTTTTGTTCCTCGGTGCAGGCTCGGTGATCCACGCAATACATAATCAGCAGGATATTCGTTACATGGGTGGCTTGAAAAAATATTTGCCGATCACAAACGCAACATTTTTGATCGGGTGTATTGCGATCTCAGGTATTCCCCCTTTTAGTGGATTCTTTTCCAAGGATGAGATCCTCGCCGCTGCGTTCAGCCGTAATCAAGTTTATTGGGCTTTGGGCGTGATCGGTTCAGGAATGACCGCATTTTATATGTTTCGATTGTATGCTACAACATTCCTTGGTACATTCAGAGGAAGTGAGGAACAACGAAATCATTTACATGAAAGCCCTTCACCGATCACAATTCCGTTGATCATACTGGCAGCATTGAGTGCGATCGGTGGCTTCGTCAACATTCCGGAAGTGTTCGGAGGTGAAGAACAATTAAGCAAATTCCTGTCGCCGGTTGTTCCAGGCGGCGCACAAGGGCATGTGCTATCCAGCAGGACAGAATTTAGTTTGATGGCAGTCTCTGTTGTCGTCGCCGTGATTGCAATTTTCTTTGCCGTGCGTAAATACACGAAAAAGCCAGAGATCGGAGAACCGCAGGGTTTTGGAAAAGTGCTGGCCGACAAATGGTATATCGATGAATTATACGACGCAATTATCGTTAACCCGCTCCATAGCATCGCTGGCTTCTTTAAAAATGTAGTTGAAAAATCGGGCATTGACGGTTTTGTAAATGGCGTCGGCACATTCATCCAATACTCATCAAGAAGAATAAGGCTCGTTCAAAATGGACGCGTCGGCACGTATATTTTATTGATGGTGTTTTCGATATTGTTATTGTGGCTGGTGTTTTGGTGGGAAGCGCAGATCATACTTTTCTTTCAAAAAATCTTTTAATCGCGGATGATTGCTTTATTACTAATACTTGTTCCTGTACTTGGAGGCATCGCGGCGTTCTTTATAAATAATCTTAGAACTGTAAGATTGTTTTCCATTTTTGTGGCGCTGGTTACATTGGCCGTCTCCATCGCAGGAATTTTTTCCAGCCAAACAACACAGTTGCTTTATGATGTTCCCTGGCTATCTGAATTTAATAGCCGCTTTACGATAGGGTTAGACGGTTTAAGCAAGATACTCAGCCTGCTCAACGCCATATCGCTCGTTGTTATCATTGCTTCAACTTACAAAAACGTATATGCAAATGCCAACCGGTTTTACGGCCTGATGTTTTTGTGCCAGGCCGGAATGATGGGTGTGTTTCTTTCTATGGATGCATTGCTCTTTTATTTCTTCTGGGAGCTTGCATTGATACCAGCCTATTTTCTTTGCTCGACCTGGGGCGGCGAAAGAAGGATACAGGTGACTTTTAAATTTTTCATTTACACATTTGTTGGTTCATTGCT
>DASQJI010000182.1:0-6969 GCA_035631175.1 Parafilimonas sp. | reverse complement strand
GCCATTTGCCGCCAGGTAATCAATATTGGTAGTTGAATAAGATTGCCCTCCTGTATACGTCGGAATTTCATAACCAACATCGTCTCCCAGGATAACAATGATGTTTGGTGTGCTGCTTAAAAAATGGTTATTACTTCTTGAGGAAAACGTTTGTTCTGAGAATTGCTTTCTGCAGGAAAAAAATGTGAAAATAAGAGGCCAGAGTAGAATTGCTATTGCACATTTCATTGTTTAGTGTTTTAAAAAGGTTAGGAGAATCGACATGGTTGTGCTAGCCTTTCGCCAATTCAATTATTTTTCGCCAAGTATCCCTTACGTTTTTGAACAAGAAAACTGAAGCTCGTCATCTATTGAGGTCGTAATTTCCCTTTCAAAACGTCCTGGCTGTTTTATGATGCTATTCGAGTAATGATATGCTGAAAAGGTTTTAGACACCACAATAGTGTGTTTATTCAGGTTACAAAATACGAAAGAAATTATTTTTGAAATCTATAAACCGTAACGCTCCCGAAAAATATTTTGATGATGCAGAAGATGGCCATAGATGATAAATGCGAGCGCATTTACTGAAACCGGGTTATTAGAAGCTGTGCCGAGGCGATTTATTTGTTCCTCATTCAAGCCCAGCAGAAATACATCCGTTGCTGCACGCACTGAATTAAACTCCTGCTTCAACGACGACAACGCGCGTTCGTTTGCAAATCCATTTTCAACGTATACGTTTTCATCAAAAGAGGCGAGGGGAGTTGTATCGTTCCGAGCGATGCGTAAAGCACGATATGCAAACACGCGCTCTGCATCTGTAACGTGTTGCAAAACCTGTTTTAGAGTCCATTTGCCATCTGCGTAAGTGAAATCCGCTTTAGCATCAGGGAGGCTGTTATAGAATTCCTGCAATTCGAAAGCATGATTTTTGACGATCTCATTAACCGAATCTCCTTTAGCCAAAGCAATATATTTCTGGTAATAGGGAGCGCATTCGTGCGCTTGTGGTCTTGCCATTATTGATTCGTTTGAATATTATTCTGGAAAGAAGCCTTCTTTTTATCCTGGATCTTCTGCGGCGCTTCGGGCTTCAGTGTTGCGGCAAGTTCTACCGCCGCGTCGGCATTTACAAATCCGCCAGTCTTGCTTAATTCGTTGATCGAAATCTGTTCCGTACTGTTGTATTCGCCAGGTTTATTCACCAGGTCAGTATATTGCTTCACCGATTTTTCAATCGCATATTTCACTTGCTCCGCTGAAAGTTGCGGATAGTACGAACGTATGAGTGCGGCGATGCCGGTTACTACAGGTGAAGCCATGCTCGTGCCGTCGTGAAAGCCGTAACTATGTGGAATCGTTGAATAGATCTTCACGCCCGGCGCGAAGACATCAACAGAGTTTTTTCCATAGTTGCTGAAGTATGCAATAAATTTTCCGTCGTTTATATGTGGATCGCCATACGCGCCCACATTGATAAAATTCGGTGCGGTCGTTTTTTCAAAAACCAGCTCGCGGTTGGGGAAATTTTGAACTGAGTCCACATTGTTCGACTCATTACCTGCCGCGTGCACGAGCAACACATCGTGGTCCTCTGCGTACTTCACTGCTTCATCTACCCATTTCTTTTGCGGAGAATAACTTTTGCCAAAACTCATGTTCACAACCTTCGCTCCGTTATCAACCGCATATTTAATTGCCAAAGCAATGTCTTTGTCGTATTCATCTCCATCCGGCACAGCACGTATCATCATGATCTGCGCGTTGTCGGCGATGCCCTGGACGCCTATGTTATTATCGCGCACTGCTGCAATTGTTCCACTAACATGAGTGCCATGTTCGGCATCGGGACCCATTATATCATTATTGCCATAAAACTTATCGTTGATGTCGTCGTAATTATCTTTTATGATTTCCGCGCGATAATCCGGTGGCGCTGCCGTTTTGTTTTCGAGCAATCTTCTTTTTTCGTCGAGATATTCTTCAAGGTCCTGCAGAACAGCTTTGTTGGTGGTTTCAGGTTCAACCTGCTCCATCTTAAGAATATTCAAAAAGCTTGTTTTTGCTTGCTTTCCTTTCACGCTCAGGTTCTGCGTAAGCTCAAGGTCGTTCAGCGAGTATTCTGATTTACCAAGTTCCTGTTGCAGTATCGCATCCTGTTTCCTCAATGTTTTGTCGAGCGCTTCCAGCATCAGCACTTCCATTTGCTCATCGCTTGAAATGGTCATATCAGCTGACGCTCTCGTCCACTCTTCGTAGATCCATCTTTCATCTTCGCTTAAAGAATCTTCATTGATAGTTTTGCCTTCGTAACGTTCCTTGTATTTATAATATACCCGTGATTTTTCGTCAGATGCCTTATTAATGTTCTGGCCGTTTTTATTTCCGAGGAAATTCCAGCCGTGCACGTCATCCACGTAACCGTTATGGTCATCGTCAATTCCGTTGCCGGGTATCTCGTTCTTGTTCGTCCAAAGAATTTTTTTAAGGTCCTCATGTGTAGTATCAACTCCTGAATCGATCACGGCTACGATCACCGGTGTTGATTTCTTCCCTTTTAAAAATTGGTATGTTTTCGCAAGGCTGATCCCATCAACCGAATCTGTCGACGGGTCCTGGAGATACCATGTTTTTGTGTTGATCTGGGCTGAGGCGGTGTAAGTAAATACGATAAAAGCGGGGACTGACAAAACTCTTAATAAATGCATGGTGGCAATCTTGTGTATTTTTTGAGCCTGCAAATATCAAACAAGATAAAGCTTTGATGAATGCAATCTGCAATTTTATGAAAGAATTAGTAAAGAATTCTAACAAAGTGATGAACGATTGTTGATAGCCGCGGGCATCGCAATTCCAACTCCTTTATCCTAATCACTATCTTTACCTGATAAATTTTTTTTATGCTAAAAGTGGGCGTTTTCGGCGTGGGGCATCTCGGAAAATTTCATCTCAATAATTGGAAAGAAATAAAAAATGCGCAGCTGGTTGGTTTCTTTGATCCGGCCGATGAAACCGCAGGCGAAGTGGAAAAAAAATACAAACTTAAACGGTTCAAAGAAGCGTCCGCGCTAATGGATGTCGTCGAGGCGGTTGATGTCGTTGCACCTACGCCGTATCATTTTGAACTATGTGAGCAGGCGGTTAGAAAAGGCAAACATGTTTTTGTAGAAAAACCGATGGCCGATACGCTTGAAGAAGGAAAGCACCTGGTCGAAATGGTGCAGGAGGCAGGCGTCAAGTTCCAGGTTGGGCATGTCGAACGATTTAATCCTGCCTTTCTTGCGATCAAAGATATTTCCCTCAATCCAATGTTCATCGAAGTGCACCGACTTGCTCAATTTAATCCGCGGGGAACTGAAGTGAGCGTCATCCTCGATCTCATGATACACGACATTGACATTATTTTGAAATTGGTAAAAAGCGATGTAAAGCATATATCCGCGAGCGGAGTAGCGGTGATGACTGATACACCTGACATAGCCAACGTGAGGATCGAATTTAATAATGGGTGCGTCGCAAATCTTACGAGCAGTCGCATCAGCATGAAGAAGATGCGGAAGATGCGCTTGTTTCAGAAAGATGCTTACATCGGGATCGATTTCCTCGAAAAGAAAACCGAGATCATAAAACTCAAAACGGAAGGCGACGAGGATGCTTTTTCGTTTGATATCGAAACGCCGTCGGGCAGTAAAACGATTTCCATAATTAATCCGCCAATTGAAGCAGTAAATGCAATTCACGAAGAACTGCAGGCCTTCGTGCATGCTATTGAAACAAATGCGCCACCGCCCGTAAACGAAATAGACGGGTATCTCGCAATGGAAACGGCTCACCGTATTTTGGAAAAAATTAGCAATACTGCTATCTTGGCTTGATCGGCTTGCCATGCAGCAATTCAAAACCATCAAAACTGGCTGGTATGTTCTTTCAGATGTCGTCGCATCTGCAATAACGTGGATACTGGTGTCTCATCAAAGGAAGATCCTTTTGAATGAGGAGCCATTAACATACAGTGGACTGTTTACCGCGGACCCGTTTTTTTATAAGTCTTTTTTGTTGGCGCTCATCTTCTGGACAGCACTTTTTGCGGTTGCAGGTTCTTACAACGACTCGCTATATAAGAAGTCGAGACTAAAAGAACTCACATCAACCTTCAATCAATGCCTCATCGGTTCAGTTATCTTGCTATTCATACTCTTTTTGAACGATAACGAACCGCACTACTCATATTTCTATAATGCTTTCTTCATGCTGATCATACTGCAGTTGGTGTTTACATCGGTCGGCAGGCTGTTGCTTATCAGCATTGCCAAGAAAAAGATCCGTCGGCATAACTATTTATTCAATTCAATTATCATCGGCAACAATCAAAAATCCGTCGCGGTTTATAATGAGTTAAGAAGGAATTTGTCATTGCCCGGCTATCATGTGCTCGGATTTCTCTCGAATGAAAAAAACATAAAAAATGGTGTCAGCCGGAATTTACCCTTTCTCGGTACTGTAGACAATGTTGAAGAAGTAATACGCAAAAACAATATCGACCAGGTGGTGGTCGCACTTGAAAAATCAGAGCAGGCGCTCACCGAAAAACTGATCAGTAAATTAAGCGGCGAAGATGTCGAGATAAAACTTGTGCCGGATACGCTCGAAATTTTGGCCGGTTCGGTAAAAATAAAGGATGTGCCTGGAGCTGTATGGATGGATATCGACACGGCCGTGATGCCAGCCTGGCAAAGCAATGTGAAACGACTATTCGATGTAGCTGGTTCATTGGTATCGATAATTATTCTTTCGCCCTTGATGCTCTTCGTGTCAGTGCGCACCAAGTTGTCCTCGGAGGGGCCGGTAATGTTTGCGCAGGAAAGAATTGGCTATAAAGGAAAGCGGTTCAACATCCATAAGTTTCGCTCAATGTACGCTGATGCCGAAAAGAATGGACCGGCGTTGTCATCCGAAAATGATCCGCGTATAACATCATGGGGAAGAGTGATGCGTAAATGGCGTCTCGACGAATTGCCGCAACTATGGAATATTTTAAAAGGCGAAATGAGTTTTGTCGGTCCCCGGCCTGAAAGAAAATTTTATATCGACCAGATAAATGAGCGCACACCTTATTTTCGCTACTTGCTGAAAGTAAAACCCGGGCTCACATCCTGGGGTATGGTGCAGTTTGGCTATGCCTCAACTGTTGAAGAAATGATCGCAAGAATGAAGTATGATCTTGTTTATATTGAGAGCAGCTCCTTGTTACTTGACTTCAAGATCATGTTATATACACTAAAAACAATTTTTTTGGGGAAAGGAAAATGAGTTCAATAAAAAGAATAACCTGCGCTCTTCTGAGCGTGCACCTATGTTTTTCTGCCGTCTCTCAAACGAACATTTACTGGCAACAACAAGTAAACTACAAGATCGCTGTTGCGCTGAACGATGTGAATAAAACACTCAGCGGTTTTGAGAGGCTTGAGTACTTCAACAACTCACCGGATACTCTGCATTATATCTGGTTTCATATCTGGCCTAACGCATATAAAGATGAAACTTCTGCTTTTTACCAGCAGTTAGGTCATTTGAGCGAAGGAAAAGAGATCATTCAAAAATTTAAAGAGCGTGGCTACATCGACAGTCTTTCTTTTAAAGCGGATGGCGAAACTATTCGTTACGAAAATCACCCTCAATATAATGATGTTATAAAATTGTTGTTAAACAAACCGCTGTATCCCGGGCAGCACTTGGTCCTTACAACTCCATTCTTCGTAAAAATTCCCTCGTATATTTCGAGGCTTGGCCATGATGGAAACTCTTTTATGATCACGCAATGGTACCCCAAGCCTGCAGTGTATGACCGAAAGGGCTGGCACGAAATGCCCTACCTGGACATTGGTGAATTTTACAGTGAGTATGGAACCTTTGACGTCAACATAACTGTCCCTTCTGCATATGTTGTTGCAGCAACAGGTTTGTTAGAAACGGACAAAGAGAGGAACCTGTATCAATCGATCGGGAAAAAGAATAAAGACATCATAGCGTCAAATAATGGTAGCAGGCAAAAAATAAAATTCAACTATTATCAGGATGAAACTGGAGGTGTAAAAACGCTTTCGTGGCATGCGGATAGCGTTCATGATTTCGCTTGGTTTGCCGACAAAGAATTCGTGATCAATTACGACACCCTTCAACTCGCATCAGGTAAAGTGATCGATGCTTATACTTTCTATCATTCAACAGACAAGCAATGGTATAACAGCGAAGACGATGTTGAAGATGTGATCCGGCATTACTCTGCCTGGTTAGGAGAATATGCGTACCCGGCGGCAAATGCAGTAGCCGGACCAGTTAACGGATTGTCTGGTGGGATGGAATACCCAATGATCACGCTTATTACCGATCCAAAGGCAGATGAAGTAAAACTTGATGGCCTGCTTGCCCATGAAGTGGGGCATAATTGGTTTTACGCGATGCTGGGAACAAACGAGCGCGATCATCCCTGGATGGACGAGGGCATCAACACTTTCTATCAATTTAAGTATGAAGGGCAGAAACATCGTTCGAATCTTGTATTCGGTAATTCAATTCCTCAAAGCGCCAAAACACTCAACGAGGCAGCTTTTTTTAGCGCTATTTATAATTCGATGAACATGATTCCCATGCAGGAGCCTGTGGAAACGCCATCGGACTCGTTCAAAGACGACCAGGAATATTCGAAGATCGTTTACCTGAAGACCGCCATCTGGATGTATACCGTAGAGCTCTCATTAGGGACTGATAAGCTGCAACAGGCAATGCAGTCCTATTTTTCTGAATGGAAATTCAGGCATCCATACCCGGAAGACATGAAAGCGTCTTTGGAAAAAAGTTTAAACATGGGCGTTGACGATTTGTTCGCGCTGCTGCAGCATGAAGGGAACTTTAAATAGCAATTATGCAGAAGATGAAAAAACTACTGCATTTAATTTTTTTTATCCTTACTTTTTTTCTTTCACACGC
>DASQJI010000181.1:0-5000 GCA_035631175.1 Parafilimonas sp. | reverse complement strand
GCAGATCTTGTGATAAGAACGAGTTCTGAATCTTCAATTGCATCAATATTATACGTGGAAGTTTCCTGTGTCAGAAAGCTGTACAGATCGGTGATGAAGAATCCATCCAGCGCAAATGCCACTATATGCTCTGAGCCGTCCTCATTCACACGGTACAAACGCATTGCTCCTTTTTCCACAAAAGCCACGCATTTACATACGTCACCCTCCTGCAGTAAATACTGTCTTTTTCGAATTTTTTTTACGGTAAGATAATTTTTGATAAAATTCATTTCATCTTCCGTAAGCGGCACCTTTTCCGTAAAATGTTCGAAGTAGCGTTCGTACATAAAGCAGCGCCAAATGAATGTTAGTGCAATATAACCAAATTAAAAATTGAGCTTGCTGATTTTAATCATGAAGTTGATCGCGTCTTTTCCTTCATGCTTTGGTGTTGAAGAAGTAAAGACGCGTGGCTTCAATTTTCGAAATATCATATCGTAAAACCAGCCTATATTACCTGTATTGCCGCGCTTTTCAAAAACAACGGTTCGGCAATGCAGGAATGGACGTCATGCACCAAAAAGTTATACATCCAAAAATAAAATATCCCATTTCGGGAACTTCTTTAACTTTGAGAAACTGAAAGGTTGAGGGTAATTGCAAAAAAGATACTTCGTGAATTTTGGGAAAAGTATCCAGATTGTAAACAGCAATTAAAAGCCTGGTTTCAGGAAACGGGTAAAGCGGAATGGAGGAACCCCAAAGACATTAAAAAAGAGTATCCAAGCGCAAGCATCCTCCTCGACAATAGAGTCGTTTTTAATATTAAGGGAAATCATTACCGGCTTGTTGTTAAAATTAACTATGATTATCAAATGGTATGGATTAAGTTCATAGGTACGCACGCCGATTATGACAAAATCGATGCAACAAAAATTAAAAGATGACAGTAAAACCAATAAAAACAAAGAAAGATTACCAACAAGCCTTAGAAAGGCTCGAAACCGTTTTTGATGCAAAAAAAGGTTCGGCAAAAGGAGACAAGCTAGAAGTATTGAGCATACTAATCGAGAAATATGAAAACGAACATTTTCCAATCGGACTTCCTGACCCTATTGAGGCTATAAAATTCAGGATGGAGCAATTGGGTTATAATCAGGCGGACTTGGCAAAGGTCGTCGGGCTAAAAAGCAGGGCCAGCGAAATTTTGAATAAAAAGAGAAAACTGTCACTTGACATGATACGTCAACTGCATGATAAGTTGAAAATCCCAACCGAAGTATTGATACAAGCTTACTGACAAGAGGCACGAACGCCCAACATGAGTATTTGCAATAGCAGGCCGACGGAAGAACAATCGGCAGCAAATAGCTACTCGGCTCTAGTTCGGGCTTGACGTTAATAATTAGCTACAAATTTTATCTTCAGCAAAATATTCCGATAGAGCAGTTGTTCGGGCTGGACGTTCAATGATATCCTGCCATCGCAAATACTTTTTCGTTGCTTCCTATTTTTAATAAACATCCTACACATCTTTGAACAACCCGAACTAACGGAGAAGCTTTGCGAAAAAGAGCAATGAATATGGGGTTAAATTTCTCAATTTTTCATGCTATTTGTGGTCAAAATAATTCTCGATATATCTGGGTGTGCGACTAATTTTACCTTCTTAAACAAGCTCATTAATGAAAAAATTGTCCTTCTTATTTTTTCTTTTTGTCTCTTGTGGTGCACTGGGACAAACATCCTCTTTACCGCACCTTGAAAAAACGGACCATATCACTCAACTGATTGTAAAGGGAAAACCTTTCCTGATCTTGGGTGGAGAATTGCATAATTCAAGCACTTCCGGTGCTGCTTACATGCGGCCGATATGGGAGCAGATGAAGAAAAAAAATCTCAACACGGTTATTGCACCTGTGTATTGGGAATTGATAGAGCCACAAGAAGGAAAGTTTGATTTTTCTTTAGTGGATAGTATGATCTATGGTGCCAGGAAACAAGATCTGCATTTGGTCATCTTGTGGTTTGGTTCATGGAAGAATGGGTACTCTATGTATGTTCCGGCTTGGGTGAAAAATGATACAAAAAGATTTCCAAGAGTGAAGAATAAAAAGGGTGAATCATTTGTTGTGCTTTCTGCCCTTAGCGAAGTTTCTATGCACGCCGATGCAAAGGCTTTCAAAATGCTTATGCAACACATTCGCCAGGTAGATGAAAAATATCAAACTGTTATTGCTGCACAAATAGAGAATGAAGTGGGTTTGTTTTACGAACCTCGTGATTATAGCGAGGAAGCAGTTAAGGCATACGAACAGGGAGTTCCTTCTGACCTGATGAATTATTTAGCTGTTAATAAAGCAAAACTGCAACCGGAATTAGATAGTGCCTGGAAAGCGAATGGTTACAAAACTTCAGGAAGCTGGGAAGATGTATTTGGAAAAAGTATTTTGGATAAAGAGAATTGGAAAGCACTTTCTTACTTACCTGAAGAACTGTTCACGGTTTATCACTATTCCAAATACATTGGGCAGGTAGCTGCAGCCGGTAAAGAAGCATACCCTATCCCTATGTACGTAAACGCGTGGATAAAGCAACCTGGTTTTGGGTCGCCTGCAAAATATCCAAGCGGAGGCCCTGTTCCACATACGCTGGACATTTGGAGAGCTAATGCAACGGCAATAGATTTCATTGCACCGGATATTTATGTGTCTATACCGGAAGCCCGGTATACCATTGAGCAGTATCATCGTTCTGGCAATCCTTTATTTATTCCTGAATTTAAACCCGGCGCTGCATCTGCAAGCTTAGCTTTCTGGGCATATGGCCAGCATGATGCGATCAGTTTTTCTCCATTTGGTATTGATGAAAGTACTCCTGATGAAGACCCGATCACAAAAAGCTATGCGGCATTATCGCAAGTCCAGCAATTGATTTTACAACAGAATGGAAAGGGGACGATGGCTGGTATATACCTTGATACAACAGAAAAGTCTCAAACCTTTGAACTCAACGGCTATAATATAAAAGCAAATCTTGCAGTACCCATGTTTGCACCTGCGGGCGGCGCAGTTGCTGGTCTCTCATCGTCAGACAAAAGAGTTATTTCTGCCGGTGGAATTATTTTCTCTACCGGGCCAGACGAATTTATTGTTGTTGGCAAAGACTTCTCGGCAACATTTACACCCGTAAAAACTGATGCCCAAAAACCTAAAATAGACATAGAGTATACGGATGAAGGAACGTTTCTAAACGGTAAATGGATAACCCTAAGAAGGTTGAATGGTGATGAAGGAACGGGTGGCGGTGATTACGGATTTGGATTTAATAAAGGTTACTCTGCTTTATTGAGATTTCCACTATCGTCTACCGGTGATTACAATATTGTAAAGTTTAAAATGTATAGGTATTAGTGAAGCACACCGGCTTCAAAAGTTCTTCTGAAAACGCAATTCTTATGATCTGTTTATGAGGAAATCAAACAAAATTTATTGTACGAACGCACAATATGGGGTTTGCTGAGCAAACGAAAATGCTGATATGGCATCCCGTGTCCGGTACATAGGGCTTCCGCGAAATTTTCCGCATTGGAAATCCGCAGAATTTGAAGGACCGGGTCGTGAACCCGGAACCAATTATGGTGCTGGCGCCCGGCCACCCGTTTACATTAAAACAATTGAAAAAATAGCTGAAAATATGAAACATCTCCTCATAACATTTGCAATGATTAGTTTTTCGGCATCACATTCAATGGCACAAGAGCCAATTGACCAGTTTACTAAAAAAGACACCATGAACAGAATAGAAAGATCGAAAGAAACGTATGAAAAGCTTTTCAAGCAAATTCAGTCTGTGTCGGGTTCCGATGATCCTGAACTGATGACCATTCTGCAGCGTTTTATTTTTGGAGAAATTTTTTACATCGGAAATTTAAGCGACACTACCCGTGAACTAATTACAATCACGGCGCTTGCCACGAATCAAACGCTGCCACAATTAAGAGCACATACAAATACCGCTTTAAATATTGGTGTAAAGCCAATTGAGATCAGGGAAGTGATCTATCAATTAGCACCATTCATTGGTTATCCCAAAGTGTTGAATGCTTTAGAAACTATAAACACCGTTTTCAAAGACAGAAAAATTAAACTGCCTCTACAGAATGAAGCAACGATAACAGATAATGAAAGATTTGATAAAGGGAAAGAAATACAATCTCCGATTTACGGTGAAGGCATGAAACAAAACATGACAGATTTGCCGGGCGAGTTTGCGGACGCCATTCCGAGAATATTAACCGAATCATGCTTTGGCGATTTTTATACCAGGAGCGGTCTCGATCTAAAAACAAGAGAGCTCATGATATTCTGTGCCCTCGTTACATTAGGAGGAGCGGATAGACAACTGGGCTCACATGCAGTTGGAAATATGAAAGTTGGCAACGATAAAGAAACGCTTCTTTCTGCATTGGTTCAATTGTATCCCTATATCGGGTTTCCAAGAATAGCTAATGCCATTTACGCAATCAAAGATGCAAAAGTTGAAGCGGACGTGCATTAATCAAACATAGAATCTCATTAAAGAAATTTTTTAAAAATGAAAACACTACAAAAAAGAAAATTGGGTAACAGCGGACTTGAAGTGTCTGCACTTGGTCTTGGCTGTATGTATGAGTTGGTCTTATCGCGAAACAAAAGGGCAAGGATGAAATGATTAAACTTATTCATGCCGCGGTTGAACGTGGCGTAACATTTTTTGATACCGCAGAAGTATATGGTCCTTTAGTAAATGAACAATTGGTAAGCGACCCTGCAAAAAGGCTCACACTGTAAGGCGCGGAAAGTACAGGCACAATAGCCAACGTTCAAGAGAGCCTCGTTTCTGCAAACTAATTCACCTTAACAACAACCTTTCCTTTTGCCCTACCCGTTTCTACGTACGCCATGGCTTCATTCGTTTGTTCAAATGGAAACACTCGATCCATAACAGGTTTTACGACGCCTGACTCTATTAGTTTT
>DASQJI010000180.1:0-5387 GCA_035631175.1 Parafilimonas sp. | reverse complement strand
TCATGGAAATACACACGAACAAGGGGAATTTCCTGTTTCGCTGAGTTTTGGGCCCGGGTTAACAAGGCAGCAGAACAAAAAGAAAAAATAAAGAGGAAAAATTTTTTCATCTGTTAGATTTTATTCTCATCTCCGCGGTTTTTCATTTAGCAGGACGGAATTGACGGTGACTCAGACATGCGTTTGAATGAATTCAAAGTTATAACAATATCGTGCCGGATGCCTTAACAATAACATAATATGTGGATATGTGAGTATGTAGTTGTGAAAATTATTTTTGTGTAAACTTTGTGTTAATGGAGCTCAAAGCGAAAACTATCCTTGTAGCTGACGACGAGAATGATATTGTAGAGATCGTTTCTTACAACTTGTTGAAGGAAGGATATGACGTATATACGGCGCGGGATGGCAATGAAGCTCTTGAGAAAGCAAGGGTGATAGAGCCCGACCTGCTCATCCTTGATATATTAATGCCCTACAAAAGTGGCGTTGAGGTGTGCCGCATACTGCGATCACAGGCTAAGTTCAAAAACAGTTTGATCGTACTGCTGACAGCTTTGGGCGATGAAGGATCTCATATAAAAGGGCTTGACTCGGGTGCCGACGATTACATTACAAAACCCATCAGCACAAAAGTTTTAATGAGCAGGGTGAATGCGTTGTTCCGGCGGGTGCAGAAAGAAGAGAACGATGTGCTCACAGTGGGCGATATCATCATAGACGCGTCGAAGTACTCGGTGCAGGTGAACAGTGTTGGCATCTCGCTCGCAAAAAAAGAATTCGAATTACTTCATTTGCTCGCTACTAAACCAGGCAGGGTATTTCTGCGGAATGAGATACTGGAACAAGTGTGGGGTAATGAAGTGATCGTAGGCGATCGAACGATCGATGTGCACATCAGAAAGATCCGGCAGAAGCTTGGCGTTAATTGTATTACAACCGTCAAAGGCGTAGGGTATAAATTTGATTACTCCAGTTCCCTCTAATTTTGATGTCGAAATTTTCTGCAAACGTAAACCCTTGCTTGTTACTCCGTCTCCGCGCTAAATTTGCCAAATAAGAAGATTCCATGATCAAGGCGAAAAACGTGTCTCCCGACAAGCTCTCGGCATTTACAGCCGTTTGTTTATCTATTCCAATAGCTATCGGCTTTTATTTGCTCAGTTATAAATGGAGTGATTTCCTCATTGCTCTCGGTCTGGTTTTTTTCGCCTCGTTTTTTATGATCCGTTTTGTTCTGAATGAGTTTATCTACCGGAAAATAAAAGTGATCTATAAATTCATTTATCAAACCAAAGCGAGCAAGAAAGAAGAGATGTACTACAAATACATTCTTCCGAACAAGAGCATTGAAGAGGTGAATGAGGATGTGGAGAATTGGGCAGAGCAAAAGAAACAGGAGATCGAATACCTGCGCCACAACGAGAGCTACCGGAAAGAGTTTTTGCAAAATTTATCGCACGAAATAAAGACACCCATCTTCGCGATACAAGGTTATGTGGATACTCTTCTGAATGGCGCGATGGATAATCCGGAGATCTCCCGAAAATTTCTCGAAAACACATCGCGCAATGTAGGCCGCATGGTTGACCTTGTTAACGACCTCGACGAAATAACGCGTCTTGAAAGCGGTGAGCAGCCGATGCACAAAGAGAATTTCGTAGTGCAGGATCTCACGAGGGAGGTTTATGAAACACTGGCGCCAAAGGCAATCGAAAAAAATATAAGCTGCAGTATAAAGAAAGGTTGTGAACAACCGATAGAAGTGCTCGCTGACAGGGAAAAGATCACGCGTGTTTTAATTAACCTGGTAGAGAACTCCATCAAATATGGACAGCCGGGCGGTTATGTTGTGGCCGGAATCTATAAGACTGATGACAAGCACGTGCTGGTCGAGGTTTCAGACAATGGTATTGGCATTGCGGAGGAACACCTGCCGAGAATATTTGAGCGTTTTTATCGAACCGATAAAGGCCGGAGCCGTAACGTCGGAGGAACAGGGTTGGGCCTTGCGATCTGCAAGCACATTATTGAAGCACATGGGCAAAGCATTCACGTACGCAGCAAGACCGATGTGGGCACAACCATCGGGTTTACATTAGGCACAGTTAAAGATCAGTAGTTCGGCATCATATCTCAGCAACGAAAACGGCCACCCAGTGGGCGGCCGTTGTTAGCAAGTAGTAAAACGAGTTATTATTGTTTTATAATCTTATAGGTATAAAAGCCAGAGTTCCCAAGATAGAGAGAAATATCGTATGTGCCCGCCGAATATCCTTTGAGGTTGTCGCCATTTTCTTCGAGGCTTCCATCGGCGCCCTTATCGCCGTAATTTAGGCCCCAGTCATGGTTTGACCTGAATTTGAACTCATCCCCGTCTGCCAGCGTTATTGTTCCATGCCAAAGGTTGTTGCCGGCATCATAGGTCATATCAGCATCGGTGCTCCAGCCACTTCCCGCAAAGCTTCCAATCAGTCCCCAGCTAGTTGCGGTTAATGCGTATGTGTTGTCGTTTGTGTTCACGTTCACTTTATAATAGCCCGGACCCGGAAATTTGAGATTTCCACCACTTGTGCTTATTGTGCCAGCACCGCCGTCGCCATACACAGTGCCGGCCCAATCCGGCTCATTGGTCAATTTAAACTCGTAAGTGCCGCCGGCTGGTATGTTTACATAGCCCTCGTAAGTACCGTCCTTGTTTGGAGAAGCCAACGTTGCAGCAGTGGCCGGATCCCATCCCTGGTAATCACCCGGAACCCACAAAAAATCGAATAAATTGACAGGAGTAACTACGAAAGTCCCGTGTTGGAAATCCACTGAAATTTTATACATGCCTGTTGCGGCGGGGCCGGGGATATTATCGCTTAGATCATAGCCGAAATCACCTCCGCCACTTAGGCCAGCCACACTTTTGTCGGCGACAGCATATTTGTGGCTCCAGTCCCCGTTCACCGGGAGCATCAAATACTCCTGGCCACCCTTTAAATAAAAAGTGCCTTCATAATCGAGCGAATCTATTCTTGTGAACTGTTGAGCAGGCACAGGTACAGGATTCCCCCAACCTCCTGCAGTTGCACTACCCACAAGGAACAAAGTGCCTGATTGCGGCGGTAAAACTTTTGCGGGTACAACGTACGGGGTTACCTGCAAAGAGAGCACATTGGATATTTTCTGATCGTTGTTGTTCGCATAAGACGATACAATCCTTACATCAATGCTGTATTGAATACCGAATTCAAAACCAAAACCGAGGAGAATAGCATTTAGGTCCTTTGCAATGAACGAAGTAGACAGTTCGCCGGTCACCATCCGGGTGGCGGCATCAGCAAAATCTCCACCGGCTGTGTCTATCTGTACCACGTACTTCACGGTGGATGCATTTGTCGCGTAACCAGGGTCCGTCCATGACAGTGTGAGAACAGTGTTATCGGAATCGGATGGAGCCGGCGCAATTGAATTCACATCGCTGCTTAATACAGGGGCAGTGCCCGTATCATAATGCGGGAGCACTTCTGTTTTTTCGCAGGCGGCGAACATGGATACTGAACCAACGATGATCAAAAGAGCCTTTAAAATATTTTTCATATAAAGATTGTATTAGAGTTATTGTTTGGTTACAGTATATTTTCCTTTCTGGAAATCGACGTCAATTTTGTAGATACCGTCAGCTGCGGGCCCTGGAAAATTATCGCTCAGATCGCGTCCGAAATCGCCGCCTGTCAAAGGTTGAACACTTTTGTCTTTACAAGCATATTTATGTCCCCAGTCTCCGTTAACGGGCAGGAATAAATACTCCTGTCCTCCAATCAAGTGTACTGTTATTGTGTAATGTAAACTATCAATTTCAGTAAACTCCTGGTTCGCTGGCACACCCACACCACCACCAACCATCCAACCGCCGTCTGTTGCGCTTCCGGTTATAAATAAATCGTAAGTGAATGGCTCCACTTTTGGCGGAATTACATAGGGGGTAGCCGTGTATTGAACTGAGTTAGATATTAGCTGAGCAGAATTGTTAGTGAGACTGGAAACCACACGAATCTCTAATGTATGGGAGGAAGCGACGTCTAAACTTAATTGATTAAGCATTATATCATTTAGATCGGAAGCCTTGAATGAATAGGTCAGATCCTTATTCACCGTGATTACCTTTTTTGCCGGGTTGGTAAAATTGGAACCAACAGTGTCTATTTCTATATTATAACTCACGTCCATGGAGCTAACACCGGTGGTGAAAGTATAATCCGGGTTCGTCCAATTAAGGGTGAGAGAAACTTCGTCAGCATTCAAGTAATTTACATCTGCCCCTGCAGCCGCCGTTAACTGCGGAGGGGTGCCTCCGGTGAAATATAATTTGGTTTCATCTTTTTCACATCCGCCAAAAATCAAAGCTGTTAACAGCAATAGAGCTGGTAGTTTTAATAATGTTTTCATTCTCACTTAATTTTAAATTAATAGCCGGGATTTTGTTTAAGATTAGGATTGACTGTTATATCGCTGACCGGAATCGGAAAAATAGTACGATAATCAGCAACCCCTGTTCCGCCCAGTACGCCACCTTTGAATGGCCACAAATAAGAGCTGCTAGTAAATTTCCCGAATCGTATCAGGTCAGTGCGCCTGGTCGCTTCCCAATACAACTCCCTCGATCTTTCCTGTAAAATAAAATCAAGGGTCAGGTCGCTTTGAGCAATATTGCCTGAAGTATTTCCATATGCCCGCTCCCTTAACTGATTTATATAACCCACAGCTGTGCCTTCATCACCTCCTCCACCTCTCAATACTGCTTCAGCATACATCAGGTACACATCAGCTAAGCGAAACATCGGAAAATCAGTATTTACAAATTGCCCGGTAGGATCAGATTCTGCCTGGCCTGCCTGGTTGATATTTTTGTATTTGGTAATAGCATACCCGTCAGGGAAATTATTGAGGATTATTTTTATTTCTAAGTTTTGTCCATCTGTATAAAACATCGCTCTTTTATCTGTAGTTCCGGAGGGATCAGGAAACGCGTCAACCAAATTCTTCGTTGTTCTCAAACCGGCCCATCCGCCTGAGCTAACGCCGAAATCGGCAGCGTTCATAGTACCTCCTATTTCTGCATGTATCAAATAAACCATACCGCCATAAGTTTGAGTATGAATAGCATCGAAGGCGACCGGGAAGATAATTTCGTTCGAAGTGTTATTGTCGGCAAGAAAAAGATTTTTCCACTCAGGGTCCAAAGTGTATCCCGCGCCGAGTATTTTATTGCAATAGTTAATACAGTCTGCATAACGGGCTGTTCCCGTATAAACTTCGGCATTTAAATACAATTTCGCCAACACCATCCAGTCCGCCGCCTTATCGGCCCGCGCATATTCATTTGTTCTTGGTTCAGCAAG
>DASQJI010000179.1:0-4132 GCA_035631175.1 Parafilimonas sp. | reverse complement strand
AGGCACTGTATTGCATTCGCTGTGGTGCTTGTTTGAATGCGTGCCCTGTGTATAAAAACATCGGTGGTCACAGTTATGACACGGCATACAGCGGCCCGATCGGGAGCGTGATCACCCCGCATCTGAAGAATATGCGAGAGTACAAGCACCTGAGTTATGCTTCATCTTTGTGCGGCAATTGCACTGAAGTTTGTCCTGTTGGAATAAACCTGCACGAGCTATTGTTGGAAAATCGTTACGAATCCGTTGCCTCGGGAGAAAGCAGCGTCAGCGAACGTATTGCCTGGAAAATGTGGAAACAAGCGAGTCTAAGCCGGCGCATGATGAACACTGGCAACGGAAAAATAAAAAATAAAATGGTGAACAGGTTTTTCAAAGACTGGACAAAACACAGGGAAGAACTTCACTTCAGCGAAAAAACGTTTAACCAAATGTGGAAAGAGGGGAAGGGAGGTAGGAATTAGGAATTAGGATTTAGGAATTAGGATTTTGATATTGGACTTATGACCTTGTTTGGAATTTGGCATTTGGGATTTGATCTCACTGATCATTGATCACTCATTACTCATGCCTTTGAATAATCCCACCACCGATCACATCATCACCTTCATAAAAAACAGCACTTTGGCCGGGAGCAATACTTTTTACGTGTTCGTAAAAACGCACTCTTATATTTTCCCCGTCAGGATAAATATTACTTAAACATCCTTTGTCCTTATAACGGATCTTCGTCAATACTTCCATGCCATCCGTTACGTTTTCGTACTTCATCCAATTGATCTTTGACACCAACATATTGTTTTGTTCAAGATCAGCTTCGTCGCCCAGAACAATGGTATTTGTTTGAGGATCGATAGCAGTCACATAAACAGGTCTTCCAAAAGCGATATCCAAACCTTTGCGCTGACCGATCGTATAAAACGGATACCCTTTATGATTCCCAAGTCTTAATCCGTTTTTATCGACGAACCATCCCCCGCTTACTTTTTCTTCCAATCCTTCAACACGATGTTTCAAAAATCTGCGGTAATCATTATCCGGCACGAAACATATCTCATAGCTCTCGCTTTTCTTAGCGAGCTCAGGATAGCCATAATCGACAGCCATTTGCCTGATGGCTGGCTTCCGGTATTTACCGAGCGGCAAAATTGTACGGCTCAGCAAGTCTTGCTGCAACCCCCATAAAACATAACTCTGATCCTTTAGATCGTCCACTCCTTTGCTTACAAAATATCTACCGTTCGAATGTTGGTGTACATTGGCGTAATGACCGGTTGCAATATAATCGCAGTTCAACGCATCAGCCCTTTTTAACAACGCGCGCCATTTGATGTGCGTATTGCACATCACGCAGGGATTAGGCGTGCGGCCCGCGAGATATTCTTCAACGAAATTTTCGATCACGAAATCGCCGAATTCTTCGCGGATGTCTAAGATGAAATGCGGAAACCCATTTTGAACGGCAGCGGCGCGCGCATCGTTGAAGCTGTCAAGATTGCAACAGCCCGTTTCTTTCCCTGTCGAACCACTGCTCGCATAGTCCCACGTCTTCATAGTAATCCCCACCACTTCATAACCTTCATGGTGAAGCATTAATGCAGTAACGGTACTGTCGATACCACCACTCATCGCAACCAACACTTTTCCTTTCTTGCTCATACCCTGTGTCCGCCAGCTCGCGGGAGTTGTTTGAAATAAAAACGGCAAATATACGGCACTTCACTTTCAACTTTGGCGCTCCGCGTTTTTATGAACGTTGGGTACATCATCTGCACTAAATGTTTTTTGCACTTGCTCAATCACGTTTGGTATTTATTAGTCATACCTATTTTTGCCGTTCATGCTTAACTAATGAATAAAGAAACAGATAATGTCGAATTGATAAATGCTCTGCAGACGATCTGCGGGATCAATCACGTTTTCGCAGACGACGAAGCGCGGCATTACTACGGCCATGATGAAACCGAGGAACTATTATACCTTCCCGAGGTTGTGGTGAAGCCGTCGACCGCCGACGAGATAAGTTCTATCATATCATATTGTAATGAACGTAAGATTCCTGTAACACCGCGTGGCGCTGGCACCGGTTTGAGCGGCGGGGCAATTCCTCACACCGGCGGAATTGTTTTATCTATAGAAAGATTGAACAAGATCATTGACATCGACGAACGCAACTTGCAGGTCACCACAGAGCCAGGCGTTATAACGGAAGTGCTGCAAAATGCTGTTAAGGAGAAAGGGCTATTTTATCCGCCCGATCCTGCGAGCCGCGGCTCGTGTTTAATTGGTGGCAACATTGCTGAAGGCAGCGGCGGACCTAAGGCTGTGAAATATGGCGTGGTGAAAGATTATGTGTTGAACCTGCAGGTGGTGCTGCCGACAGGTGAGATCATTTGGACGGGGGCGAATGTCCTAAAAAATTCGACCGGTTATAATCTCACTCAACTGATGATCGGCAGTGAAGGCACTTTGGGTATTGTCACAAAAATCGTTTTACGGCTTATTCCGCTTCCTAAATATGATCTGCTCATGCTGGCACCGTTTGCCTCACTCGAGAAAGCAAGCGAGGTGGTGAGCGCCATTTTCAAAGCAGGATTCACGCCGAGTGCTTTGGAGTTAGTTGAAATTGATGCATTGCAGATCGTGAGCAGAATGATCGATCGTCATATCGTGCCAGTGTCGGACGACGTGGCGGCGCACCTGATCATTGAAGTTGATGGCAATGATCTAAATGTGCTGATGACAGAAATGGAAGCGATAGCTCAACTGCTGCAGGAATACGAGGCAGGAGAAATTTTTTTCGCGGAAGATGCGCAGCAAAAAACAGAGTTATGGAAGATGCGCAGGGCGGTGGCAGAGATGGTTAAGATCGCGGGTTACACGATCGAGGAAGATACGGTGGTGCCACGCGCGGAATTACCCGCGTTGATCAAAGGCGTAAAAGCACTTGGCAAGCAGCATGATTTTCATGCTGTATGTTACGGCCATGCAGGAGATGGGAATCTGCATATCAGAATAAAGAAAGAAGGCATTCCAAATAGTTATGGTAACGAAGAAATGACTGGAATACTTCGCGAGTTCTTTGCGTTTGTAAAAAGTCTTGGTGGGACGATCAGCGGCGAGCACGGCATTGGTTTGATCCAAAAGAAATATATGAACGTCGTTCTCGGTGAACCTAACCTGCGGCTAATGCGCGAAATAAAAAAAGTCTTCGACCCCAATAATATCTTAAATCCCGGCAAAATTTTCGACCTCTGAAATTTATGATGCACTTTTGACGTTGCATAAAAAATTTTGACATGATGAAGAAATGGCTCCTGCTTTTTGTCCTGGTATCGGCAATTGAAGTTTTGCAGGCCCAGGACCGGGATAACGGGGAGGGCAACGGCGGATTCAAAAAAGAAAATGTTTTTCTTGGGGGAAGTATTTCGCTGGGTTTTGGTTCCGGTTCATTTGGGATAGGCGCAAATCCGGAAGTCGGTTATTCGCTCGCACAATGGCTCGACGCCGGGTTGGTGTTCAACATAAATTATTTGTCTCAAAAATATTACGGTGATCCGTACAGCCACGATATTAGCGTATCAAATTTCAATTATGGGGGCGGTCCTTTCTTGCGAATTTTCCCGCTCCCTTTCCTGTTTGCTCAGTTCCAGTTAGAACATAACTGGACCAATTCTACAACAAAAGACCTCGTGACCAACGAAACTGCTAAATACACGGTTGGCGCTACAAGTTTATTGGCCGGAATCGGGTATGGACAGCGTGCAATTGGGCAGGGCGGTTTTTTCACCTTCATTGGCATCGACTTGCTCACTGATCCTTATTCACCTTACCGCGATGCGTATGGCGGAGCCATCCCTGTTATTCGGGGAGGGTACGATTTTTATCTTCGTCCATCAAGGAAGCCAAGGCCTGAGAGTCGGGTATTATAAGTAAGCTTTTCAAAGAATCTTCATATAAAAAATTTTGTTCCTGCATCCTGTCGATGTGCGCGATCAAATGATCATAATATCCGTCTGAATTAAGAAGCACGATCTTTTTGTCGTGAATATTCAATTGATTCCAGGTTATCATTTCAAACAACTCATCCATGGTCCCATAACCACCGGGCAAAATAATAGCCGCATCGCTG
>DASQJI010000178.1:0-5550 GCA_035631175.1 Parafilimonas sp. | reverse complement strand
GTCTTTTACAAAATCTATAGATCGCCGGAGGAAATTGATGAAGCTGCAATTGTAAAGTTGCTTAAAGAGGCAGTGCGGATTGACCAGGGTTAATTTGATTTTCGTAGTGCCCTAACGGTAATACGGATGAATCATCCAATAAACAACAGGCCCGCTGATAGAAACGTACAACCAGAGCGGCCAGGTGATACGTGCAAGTTTCTTATGTCGTGGGAATTCTGCAATTAGTGCACGGTACGCGGTAAATAAAATAAATGGCAGGATGATGGCGGCAAGAAAGATATGAGTCAGCAAGATGATAAGATAAATTAATCGCGTGCTCTTAACAGCTTGTGCTTCCGTGTCGCTGAGGATGCCGTCATGATCGGCATCTCCATAAATCGCTTCACCGGCAAGCAAATGATGTGTTACGTAGGAGATCAAAAAGATAACAGAGAGTGCCAGCGCTGTCAGCATGATCCGCTTATGCAAAAGATAATTATTAGATTTCACTGCTATCAGTGCCGCGATCAATAAAACCGCGATGACCGAATTAATTATTGCGTTTGCCAGCGCGAATACGTGAACATCGAAGCCGGGATTTACATCCAGTTTTAGTTTTGTCAGGAAACTAACAGCTGCGAATACGACAAACGAAAAAACAAGGATCAGGAGCCTCGCTTGTTTATCATTTTTTGTAATGACCGGTTGCAACAATTCACGCATCAGCAGTCTTTTTTCGAAAGATAAGCCTAACAGCAAATATGGTTGCAACAATAGTGATCGCGAAGAAGATGACGAGTAGTACAGGATCGAACGGCAACTGTTCAGGGTTATCATCGGTCGACAGCATCAAAAGGCCGATGTCTTTTGATAATTTATCAAGCGATAACGAATCGGTGCCGTCGTAGTAGCCGCGTATATTGAAATTCTTATCGATCAAAACAAACCTCGTAGTATGAACAAAGTCCGGGTTCACAGGAACTGTGTCAAACTTGTCCACCTTCAATTCGTTGAACGCATAGCTATAGATCGAATCGCGATTGCCGGTCAGCATCCACCAGTTGCCGGGATCAACGCCATAATGATCAGCATAATTTTTTAAGCGCGGAACTGAGTCAGTTTCCGGGTCAACAGAAAACGATATGAACTGCACAATGGATGAATCCGGTTTGGCCATCGCGTCGCCACCTTTCATGAACGAACGCTGCATGTTCAGCATATTTCGCGTGAGAATGGGGCAGGTTGACCGGCACGATGTAAAAAAATAATCCATCACGATCAATTTCCCCTGCAATGAATACAGGCTCACCGTATCGCCGAGCTGGTTTACGAGATGAAAGTTAGCGGCCCTGTGCCATACAGTGTCGTTGACGCTTTTACCTTTTTCTACCCGCGTGATCACTGTATCCGGCAAATAATGCCGTGGCATTTCGATCGCTTTATCGCTTGCCTGCTTTACCCAGATATAGCTGATCAGTGGAACAAGAACTGCGAGGCAAACAGCTAATATTGCTTTTTGATTCATGATGGAAAGAAAAAACCACCGCAAAGGAAAGCGATGGTTTGAAAACAATTATTTAAACATTTACGATTACTCCATTTTATGCTCTTCACCCTCTTTCTTGACCGGTGCGGGCTGTTCACTGCGTTCTTTGTGTCCGCGATCGAGGCTGTTTTTGAGGTTTTTAAACGAATTGCCATCGGACAGAAAAGCAGTGATGAACCAGACGAACAAAAACAGCGGCACGACGATCGTCATGATCAGGTTCCTGATCTCATGTCGCAGGTGCATAAAATATCCCACGATATAGAAAGCTTTTGCCAACATGAAAATGATGATGACCCCTTTTATAAAATGCCTCATTAATTCGTTCGTCACATTCATGAGGTAGAAGCCCAATGCAAGTTCAACGAGGGTAAAGACTGTAAGAATTATGGTAACCCGGTAAATCTCCTTTCTTCCTCCTCCGACATGATGTTCCTGCGCTAACGATTCGATAGTATGCTCCATCAGAATATTTTTTAAATAAGATAAAAACAAGTGAACACAAACACCCAAACCAGGTCAACAAAATGCCAGTATAAACCGGCTTTCTCGATCATCAGGTAATGGCCACGCCGGTCAAACGTGCCTTTGAGTACCATGATCAGCATGATGATGTTTATAATTACACCCGAGAATACATGGAAGCCGTGAAAGCCAGTTATCGTAAAAAAGAAGTTGGTGAAATTTGTAGTGCTGATCGTGCCGTCTGAGTTTGGAAAAGGATTGCGTCCCCACCACGCTCCTTCATGATAGAGATGTGTCCACTCCCACGCCTGGCATCCTAAAAATGCAAGGCCTCCTAAAATTGTCAGGAAAAGATATTTAGCAACTCCCTTCCGGTTCATATTATGGCCTTCGTGTACAGCAAGCACCATAGTGACGGAGCTGATGATCAGGATGAACGTCATTAGGCTCACAAACACCAGCGGAGCTTTGAATGCGCCACTCATCGGATAGGAATTAAAAACATGGTTTGGGTTCGGCCAACCGTTTGTTGCAAACCTCGTGGTGCCATAAGAGATCAGGAAGGCGCCAAACGTAAAGGCGTCACTCATCAAAAAATACCACATCATCAGCTTTCCATACTCAACATTGAACGGACTTCTTCCTCCATTCCACATCCTGGGTGTTGTTGCAGTTGTTGTAGCCATCTTGATTTTAGTGATTGTATGGTGGCAAAGTTATTGGCTGAGCATCAAAAATAATAAATCAGCACAAGTTTTTTCTGCACTTATAACCATTTGAGAAATATGAACAAATAAATCCACAGGATATCTACAAAATGCCAATAAGTGCTTGCTATCTCAATGGGTGTCGCATTGTATGATTTTATTTTTGTGCGGTATGCGTTAATGAAGATCACCAGTAAAGCGATTACGCCACCAACAACGTGTAACGCATGCAACCCGATAATGACGCCGAGAAAAGATGCTGCCGGGTTACTGCCCTCCCCGAAGACCTGTACACCATGCCGATATAGGTAATTGAAGCCTGAGTACTGCAGCGCGGCGAATAGTACGCCAAGAGCGGCGGTGATCGTTATGAGCAAACGATATCGCCTCATTGCCCTTGCTTTGAATGATTTTAGTGAAAGATGTATGGTTAGGCTGCTGAGTAAAATAACAAGCGTAGAGATCCAGAATATGGGCGGTAACTGAAAGCTTAGCCAATTAGCCTGCGCCCGGCGCACGAGGTAGGCGCTTGTCAAACCAGCAAACATCATGATAATACTCCCCATTGCCACCCAAAGCGTGAATTTGTGCGGATGGATCCTTTTTCTCTCATTGCTTACAATTGTCGCCATCATTTTTTCGGATTGCCGCAAATTTACGCTGAGCGCCTGAGTTTCTGATTCAAATTTTTAGATGATAAGTCCTAACTTTTGCCTCATGAGCGATCGCATTTTACAAGTCACAGCTGACGGTTCGCACACGATCTCGATACCTGCGCTCAATGTGAGTTATCATAGCCGTTACGGAGCGATACAGGAAAGCAGGCATGTGTTCATTGAGGCAGGATTACAATGTTTCCTCGACTTTGCAAACATCCCGCCGGAGGAAGCTGTCAAAATTTTTGAAGTTGGTTTTGGCACCGGGTTGAACGCCTTGCTGTCGTTGATTGAAGCGGTTCGCATGCCTCGCAAAATTTACTATAATGCCGTTGAACCGTTTCCACTGTCCATCGACGAAGTAGAAAAGCTGAATTACGTCTCTTTGTTGAGCAAAAATCTCAGCCGTGAATTTATGCGAATGCATGAGGGCCCGCCAGACAATGAGATCGCTATTCATCCATACTTCTCATTCAAAAAATCAAATATCATCGAGCTTGAGACGGAAGAGAAGTTTCATGTTATTTATTTTGATGCATTCGATCCAAACGTGCAACCGGGGTTGTGGACACAACATATATTTCGCAAAATGTTTAATATGCTTGAACCGAACGGACTACTTACCACTTACAGCAGCAAGGGCGCAGTTCGAAGAGCACTGCAGGCGGCAGGTTTCAAAGTTGAAAAACTTCCCGGACCGGCGGGGAAGAGAGAGATGATCAGGGCGAGGAAATGAGGGTGAATGATGACTTGTTGCGAAATCAAATTACAAGAGCCAAATCACAAGAACCAAAAAACAAGAAGCAAATTACAAGAACCAAAAAACAAGAAACAAAAAAGAAGAACCAAAAATAAAGGCAAAAGAGAAGCAGAGCAGAATAAAAAAGAAATGAGAAAAAACATTCCGTGAACACCTAACAACCGAATACCTAATAACCCAATAACCCAATAAACTACTTAACTCTCAAACATCCTCGCTCCAACCCTGCACCGCTCTCACCGCGCGTTTCCAGCCTTTTATTAAGTCTGCTGTTTGATTCTGTGGCATCTGCGGTTCAAAAGTTTTTTCAACCTGCCATTGACTTGCAACTTCGTCCACGCTTTGCCAGTATCCAACAGCTAGGCCTGCCAGATAAGCCGCGCCCAGCGCCGTTGTTTCGGTGATCTTTGGCCTGATCACTTTCGTGTTCAGCAGATCACTTTGAAACTGCATTAAGAGATCATTTGCAGTGGCGCCGCCATCAACACGTAGTTCTTTGACAGTGATATTCGCGTCTGCCTGCATGGCGTTTATAACATCCATGGTCTGATAGGCGATACTCTCTAAAGCAGCTCTCGCGATATGCGCGGATGTTGTTCCGCGTGTGATGCCAACGATCGTTCCGCGCGCATGCTGATTCCAGTACGGCGCACCGAGGCCGGCAAAAGCAGGCACGAGGTAAACACCATCACCACTCGTTACTTCTTTAGCAAGTTGTTCAACGTGCGATGAATTGGAGATGATGCCCAAACCATCGCGCAGCCATTGCACAACAGCGCCGGCGATAAACACACTTCCTTCCAGCGCGTACACTGTCTTTCCCTTTAGTTGCCAGGCGATCGTGGTAAGCAGATTATTTTTTGAAAGCACCGGTTGTTCACCAGTGTTCATCAACATAAAACAGCCGGTACCGTAGGTATTTTTTACCATACCCGGTTGTGTACACATTTGTCCGAACAACGCTGCCTGCTGATCACCTGCAATGCCGGCAACGGGAATATTTTTCGCACTTAAAATGTTCTGAGTATGCCCGTATGTTTCGCTGCTGCTGCGCACCTGAGGCAAAACGGACCTGGGTATATCGAATAATGAAAGCAGGTCATCGTCCCATTGCAGGCTGTGAATATTAAACAGCATCGTCCTCGATGCATTTGTAACATCAGTAGCATGAACTTTTCCCTGGGTAAGATTCCATAGAAGCCAGGTGTCGATCGTTCCAAAACATAGTTCGCCGTTTGCCGCTTTTTCCCGTGCTCCGTCAATATGATCGAGCACCCATTTTAATTTCGTTGCTGAAAAATAGGCATCGATTATCAATCCCGTTTTTTGCTGGATCATTGAAGCATGGCCTTCCTGTTTCAGCTCGTCGCAATAAGAAGCAGTTCGCCGGTCCTGCCATACAATTGCATTATACAAGGGCGCACCGGTTTTTCG
>DASQJI010000177.1:0-9280 GCA_035631175.1 Parafilimonas sp. | reverse complement strand
TGAGTTTTTTGCTGCTTGTATTCAGCGGAGTAGAAATATTGATGGTGCATCCACGGCTTTACTGGGGCGATGTGGGCAATGATCTTACGCCCGCGCTTTTCGAATTACCGATCAGTCGTAACTATCATCATGGCGGTTGGGAAAAGACGCAGCCGTTTTATGATTATGCCAATTCTCCAATCAGCGCAAGCCGCACATATGATATTTTCAATCAAAACGGTTGGGGCCGAAGCCTCCACTTTTTGTCGGCATGGTTTCTTGTTGCAATCGGCCTGGTCTACCTCGTCGCCGCAATTTTCAGCGGGCATGTATATCGTAATCTTCTGCCCAAGGTGAAAGAGTTGTCACCGCGGTCGTTCTATCGTGATATTGCAGGCCACATGAAAATGAAAATCCGATTTGCCAAAGGTCCGCAATATGGACCGCTGCAAAAGCTCAGTTACATCAGCGTCATTTTTTTGCTGTTGCCGCTGATAGTATTAACCGGACTCACGATGTCTCCGGCTATCACAGCTTCTTATCCGTTTCTGCTGACAATTTTTTTTGGAGTACAATCTGCGCGTACCATTCATTTTTTTGCTGCTGTTTTGCTAGTGCTGTTTTTGATCGTGCACGTTGTTATGGTCATCAGATCAGGATTCAGGCAACACATGCGGGCAATGACTTTTGGATAGCCGCATCTATCAACTGAAAAAAGAACAGATGGAAAAAAAGCAACAACTTGTTACACGACGATCGGCGATCATTACAGGAGTCTCTGCTTTGGGCGGATTGCTCATCAGCGGATGTTCGTCAAAACCATCGCCGCCCACTTACGGCAATATTTTAAGGATGGGAGATGCGTTCACCTACAAAGCGCAACGCGCACTGTTGCCGGGCCAGTCCCTCGCAAAAGAATTTGATCGTCGCGACATTTCTTCTTTTCCGGCGACAGGCACAACGAATCCCGGCGATCCCTCGTATCGCTACTTCAGTAAAGACTACGCTCAACTTCAAGCCAACGGTTTAGAAAATTGGCGGCTTTCGATCGAAGGGCGCGTTGCAAGGCCAGGGCTATACTCGCTTAAAGACCTTCAGCGATTTCCATCACGCACCCAGATCACCCGACATATGTGTGAGGAAGGATGGACTGCAATTGCCGAATGGACCGGCGTACCACTGCACCTTGTTTTACAAAGTGCCGGTATTCTTAAGACTGCACGTTACGTAAACTTCTATGGATTTGACGGCTATATGGAAAGCGTGGATATGCTGGATGCATTTCACCCGCAAACAATTCTTGCTTATGCTATGAACGGTCGCGATCTGCCTCTGCAACACGGTGCGCCATTGCGTGCAAGAGTTGAAACACAGGTCGGTTATAAGAGTGCAAAATATTTGCAACGCATTCTCGTAACAGACGAATTTGTCGACCAGGGCAACACGGGTTGGGCGTGGTATGTGGGAATTTAAAAGTTTAAGAAACCAATCGATGTACTTGAATTCCCAGCCATGCGCTGAGTGTTGATGAAGAGCAACATTGCAATGAAACATAACTTATGATTCCCGAGTAAGGTCCTGCTTCATTTTTTTACACAAAAATTTCCTCAAGCATCTTTCGCACTCAGTTTTTGAACAACCGTTTCATCAATGCTCCATTTACCCGCACCTGCGAGAAATAAATACATGAAGAATAAAAAGAACAATAGAGGATATTGATCTTCATAAAAAATTTTACCATGCCCCAACACAAATACGATGAAGAGCATGTCAAGCATTAAAGGAATCGTTATGAACCTCGTTAAAAATCCTGGCAGCAGAAAACATCCGCCCACCAATTCTATTCCTTTACCCAACAACGCCCAATAATGCGGCTGCGGAAAGTGCATGTCTGTAAGCCAACCGGTGTAAGTATCGATCGGCTCCTTATTAAAAACTTCCCATCCATGATACATCATGAAAACGCCCATGACAATCCGAACGATCGCAGTCAGCGTGCCGTAAGCAAGCAATGGCTGCCACGAAAAAATTTTTTGCATACAGGTTGTTTGGACGAAAACTAAAAAAAAATCCTGAGTAAAAATGATTCGCAAACTGCTGGCCTGGCGGTTGACCTCTCGGAATAATTAAAGGCTTCCTATATTTCCTGTCGCACGCTTAATGCGTAAAATATTTTTCTCCCGAAAACGTTTTGTTCCCGACGCGACTTAAGTAACCTTTTTAAAAACACAGATATGAACAAACACAATTGGATCTTTCTATTGACGACGCTAACCTTCGCTACACTTATCGGATGCACCAAAGATGACGAGAACAACAATGAACAACAGGCAATTACATTCGGAAATGCCGTTGCGTTGGGCGATGACAGTATTCGCTCATACGTTGTAACGGATGTAAGCGGGCAACCCAAGGAAATTGGCTTACAGTTGGGCGAAAATGCACTGAACTCCCTTCCGACGGATACTTCTGGCGGAATTCGCGAGTTTTCTTACCCGATACCAGCCCCGGCAAACATTGCGGGAACGGGCGTTAATCACATTGAAGTTGATTGGAACCCGTACGGCCATGACCCGGTCGGCATTTACACGGTCCCTCATTTTGATTTTCATTTTTATTATGTTGACGAGGCAACCCAGGGATCGGTAACTCCCGGAGTTGATACGGTTTCCGTCGCACCGCAATACCTACCTCAGGATTATGTCTCCGGTGTGGTTGCGGTTCCTAACATGGGCGTTCATTTTATTGATACGACGTCAGCCGAATTTCACGGCGTGCCTTTCACATCAACATTTATCTACGGATTTTATCACGGTAACTTCATGTTCTTAGAGCCGATGGTCACGAAGGCGTTTTTTGAATCGCATCCGGATTTTACAGCGCCTGTTAAACAACCGCAGGCATTTCAAATTCCGGGTTATTACCCTACTTCATACGCGGTAAAGTATGACGCGGAAAATCATGTATACAGGATCGCATTGACCGAGCTTACTAAACATTAATTCTGGGGCCGGAGAAATTTCTTCGGCCTTTCTTTCTTTTCTTTTGAAAAATTGCCGGTTGTAAAGGGCCGGCGAGCTTGGTTATCGCAGCAGCGTCACTGTTCCTTTGCGTTGAACCGGTCCGCAAATAGTAGTTCCTTTTACGAAATAAACGTAGGTGCCGGTAGGTTGCGGCATTCCCTGGTATGTTCCGTCCCAGCATTTTTGCGTGTCAGTAGTATAGAACACCATTTTGCCCCAACGGTTGTAGATGGCAAATCGCAGATCATCGACGTAGCCCCAATAGTGCACACCAAAACGATCATTGAGGCCGTCGTGATTTGGAGTAAATGCAGATGGCAACACAAAAGTGGTAGTGCTGCTGTCTGCCCTTATCATTTTAACCTCGATCGAATCTTGCATTACACAGCCGTTTTCCGCGGTTACTGATACATGGTATGTTGTAGTTTGGTAAGGCGATGCTACCGGGTTCGGAGTATTGCTACCGGATAATGTGCTGTCTTCACTCCAGTGATATCTGATGCCGCCCGTTGCATACAGTGTCGCCTGCGTTACGGTGCAGCTCAGGTCGTTCGATTTCGTCACGGTTACTGTTGGTTTTGCTTTTACATAGACAGGTATGTATACAGAATCCGTCACGTTGCACACATTTTCTGACATTACAACTTTGTACGTTGTTGTAGCTGATGGAAACGCGGTTGTGCCCGATGTGTCCGTCGCAGCAACTGTCGTTGTCGACGGAAACCACTCGTACTGGTCAGCGCCGGTACCGGTGAAGATTACGGAGTCACCCGGACAAATGATAGCGGATGCCGGCTGCACAGAAAACACCGGTGTTGGTCTTATACTTACCAATAAGGAATCCGTTTTAAGTGCAACAACTTTGAGCATTAAACTATCTAAAGAAAAACTGTTGTTTACAGAGTCTGTTTTTAGATCGATGATTCGAATGTTTGCTACGGTATCATCACCCGAGAACCATGTAGTCATAAATTTTTTTCGAATGCATGGCGTATCAGGCAGCCCGAGCCGACTGATGACCTGGTCGCCATTAATCGTTACCTGTAACTGCAGCGAAGTTGTGAAAGTGAGCGCGGCGCCAATAAATGAGAAAATGTAATTTGTATTTGGCGTGACCTGTGGTTTCGAATTCCAAACGGTAGTATTCGGCACTGTTGAGCCGTTCACAATCATCATTGTGTCGAATGAATACAGTGTGTCCCACGGGCAAGTTTCAAAAAAAGGGTTCACCTGATGCGGGTTGGTGCTAATAAAGTAGTGGCCTGCACCAGTAGCCAGGCTATCATATTTATATTTTGTACTGAAGCCCGTGTTTCCATCGAAAAAGTTTCCATTCGTAATGAGATTGGCGCCGTCACGTTTCACAATGTTATACTGATACCTTGTGTCTGTTATTGGAGCGCATAAAGGATAAGCAACGTCTGTGCCGCTCAGATAATCTGGCGGCGACCAAAAACTTTGGACCGCTGTGGAATCGCCCGGTAAACTCATATTGGTGCCTGTACAAAGCGGGAAACTCTTGGTTGAAAAAATATGCCCCGTATCAATTTGTAACAGGAATTTTTTCACTGTGGTATCACGGCATCCCTTGGCATCCTTCGCAATGAGTGTTACTCCGTAAATACCCTCGGCGCTATATACATGGGATGTCCTGTTTGTTGCTGCGCCCGTTGAGCCGTCTCCAAAATTCCATGATACGGCGGATCCGTTGGCGGGACTGTTTGTAAAAAAAACTTCGTGTTGCTTACATGCATTAAAATCAACTTTAAAATCGCCAGGGTCTGGCCGGCAGCCGATTGCACCGTTGGTGCGGTTGGTTTTTGTTTGCGTTTGAGACAAAGCGGATTGGCAAAACACGCCATATGTACAATGTACAAAGCCAAAAGCAGTTACTAAAATTTTCGCAGCGCTCAAGTTCTTCCTGTTAGGAAATGGATTTTACTGAGGGAAAGATACAATAATTTTCAAGTTACCAAAAGAAAAATTAACGCACACAGCATATGATTAGTGTTAACCGGGGCCTATTAGTTTATCGTCTTGCACCGTTCACCATCTCATATCAGAGCGAAATCAAGAGAAATCTTGTGGTTGCATTATCTCAATGTAAAACGTGATTCCTTTACATCTTGCGAGTTACCACCTATGTAAACTTTAAAATCACCCGGCTCATAAATGTATTTTGGTTCAACATCGCTGCCAGAGCGTTGACTATAAAATTTCAGTTTGTTTACGTCGATCCTGAATTGCACTTGTTTGCTTTCTCCTTTTCTCAAAAATATTTTTTCAAATCCTTTCAATTCTTTCACTGGTCTAACAACGGATGCAACGAAGTCTTGTATATACATCTGCACCGTTTCTTCACCATCGTAATTGCCTGAATTAGTTACCGTGATTGTTGCGATAATAGTTTCATCAGCCTTCATCGTTGCGCTACTAAGCTCAATATCGCTGTAATTAAAGTGGCTATAGCTCAAGCCGTATCCAAACGGAAATTTCGGATAGATGGAAAGATCGATGTAAGCAGACCGATAAAATCTGTCGCTATCACTTGTTGCAGGCCGACCGGTGCTGTAATGGTTGTAATAGATCGGTATCTGGCCTTCGGTCCTCGGAAAAGTGATCGGCAATTTTGCGGAAGGGTTGTAATCCCCAAACAATACATCGGCGATCGCATCACCAGCTTCGGTACCCAACCACCACGTGTATAAAATTGCGCCAACGTGATCCGCAGTCCAGTCGAATATTAAAGGCCTTCCTGCATTGATCAAAATAACTATTGGTTTACCTGTTGCATAGATCGCTTTTACGAGCTCCTCCTGCATGCCCGGCAAACGCAGACTGCTGCGACTCTTAGCTTCGCCACTCCAGTCACTCGCCTCGCCTATACTCATGATAACAACATCTGCCTGCTTCGCTATTTCAATTGCTTCAGCAAAACCGGCACGTGAACTATCATTGATCCCGCATCCTTTCGCGTATAACAATTTCGCGGTTGGCCCCACTTTATTTTGAACACCCTGCCATTGAGTAACGATGCGTGAAGAATCGTCGGCGTATGAGTACGACCAAAATCCGAGATTATCTCTCACCGCCTTTACGAATGGACCGATGAACGCGATCGTTCTTACTTGTTTACTAAGCGGCAACAACTGATTTTCATTTTTCAACAGCACAATACTTTTTTCAGCGACCATTTTTTCTGCTTTTAAATTATCAGCATTGTTCCATTGCTGCTGCTCTCTTTCTTTATTGCAAAATCTGAATGGGTCATCAAACAAGCCCATTTCAAATTTTTTTCGAAGGATGCGCCTCACAGCATCATCGATCAATTCATGTTTTACTTTTCCTTCTTTTATGAGTTTTGATAGATTATCGATATAGCTCCGGCTTTCCATATCCATGTCGCTGCCCGCGGTCACAGCTTCAAGAGCAGCTTCATAATTATCTTTCGCATAACCATGATTGATCATCTCGCCGATCGAACCCCAGTCGCTTACAACAAACCCTTTGAAATTCCATTTGCCTTTCAAAATATCTCTTTGGAGATAACTATTGCCCGTTGCAGGTATCCCATTCAAATCGTTGAACGAATTCATGAATGTGGCTGCGCCCGCATCGGCCGCCGCTTTAAACGGTGGCAAATAGATCTCCCACAATGTGTGGTCACTCATATCAACAGAATTATAATCCCGGCCTCCTATAGCGGCACCGTAAGCTGCAAAATGTTTTGCGCAAGCCATCACGGCGTCGGTGTTACCTAAACCGTTGCCCTGGAAGCCGCGCACACGCGCAGCAGCGATCACTGCGCCGAGGTATGGATCTTCACCTGCCCCTTCCATTACTCGTCCCCACCTCGGATCACGTGCGATGTCAACCATAGGGGCAAATGTCCAGTGCACACCAGCGGCTGCCGCTTCGGTGGCAGCGATGCGCGCAGATAGTTTAATAATAGAAGTATCCCAGCTCGATGCCTCTGCCAATGGTATCGGGAAAATAGTTCGGTATCCATGAATAATGTCTTGGCCAAACAACAACGGAATTTTCAGTCTTGATTCCATTGCTATTTCCTGCAACTCGCGGGTGTGATCAACACCGGTAACATTTAGCATGGAGCCTAACTTGCCGTTGCGAATCTGGTTCTGCTTATCGCCGTCTTTTGTGATCGGACCCGTCGCCTCCCAGTCGCCGTTGTATTGATTCATCTGCCCTATCTTCTCTTCAAGTGTCATTAATCGGAGCACTGAATCAACTTTTTCATCGATAGTTCTTTTTCCATTTCCGGCAGGCACATTCTGCGCGTGGTTCAACTCGGCTAGCAGTAAGCAAGCAGAAAACTGAGCGATAAAAATCAACGCGAAGCGGTAAGACATCTTATTTTTCATTTTACACCGTCAAGGTATATTTTCAATTTACAACTTTACCAAAAATCGACGCAAGCAAAATGCTGAAGATAAAACAAGCAAATCATCAAACGGAAATGGCCGTTTATCTCAACGAACAATCTTCAGAACGCGCAAAGCAGGCAAAGGAATGGTTACACGAAACGTTACCGCTAACGCGTTGTGCTATTAAGAATGAAAGATGGTGTAGGTGGAAAACAGGCCAGACTTTATGAAACTTGGTGCCCTGGTGTCTTAGCGGTTTGTTTTTTTGAACCACTGAGACCAAGACACAAAGAACTAAGAAAATGAGCCGCACACTCTGAAAATTAATAGCACAAAACGTTGCCTCTATTAATTCTTTCGTCACAGCGCGCTTTGTAGTTATTAAAATTTGACTAATTTCGTCGCCCTAAATTTGAAACAACTAAAAGCTACAATTTATGTCAATACGTCTCAATGAAACTGCGCCTGATTTCCAGGCGGAAACTACTCAGGGCCCCATCAGTTTTCACGAATGGATCGGCGATGGCTGGGCGATCCTTTTCTCTCATCCCAAAGATTTTACACCCGTTTGCACGACGGAATTGGGATACATGGCAAAGCTTGAACCTGAGTTTCAGAAAAGAAATTGCAAGATCATCGGCCTTAGTGTGGACCCGGTGGAAAATCATTCAAAATGGGCGGCCGACATCGAAGAAACACAAGGGCATGCGGTTAAATATCCCATGATCGGCGATCGGGACTTGACTGTAGCAAAACTTTACGATATGCTGCCCGCGTCAGAGACAGGTACTTCTGAAGGCAGGACCGCTGCTACCAATGCAACCGTACGCTCGGTGTTTATTATCGGACCGGACAAGAAAGTAAAGCTGACGCTAACCTACCCAATGACAACAGGCCGCAATTTTGACGAAATACTTCGCGTTTTGGATTCAATGCAGTTGACCTCTGCACATAAGGTTGCTACGCCGGTCAATTGGAAAAACGGGGAGGATGTAATTATTGCCGGCTCCGTAACAGATGACGAGGCGAGACAGAAATATCCCGAAGGCTGGAAATCACCGAAACCATACATCCGAATCGTACCTCAGCCGCAGTAAAGAAAGTCTATTAGTTTATTTGGTTAATGGTGGATTGGTTGGACGCCGCAATCTACAAAGACACTAAGCATTTGGTGTTGTCGGCTTGAGTGTCTGCATTATTATCATCGCAATAATGAATACCGCTTGTAATGACAGTTTTGTTTTTGCGCTACGTCACGCCTTTTCGGAAAATCAGCGTGAATTAATTTTGCTGACCGATGAAAGATAATGTTAGCCTCATATCCGTACCATACGACTCGGCCCATTTTAATGAACGCATGGGGGCAGGTCCCCGGCACGTTATAAATCATGGACTAATTGAAAAAATACAAAGGCTCGGGTGTGAAGTTTTTTTTAAGGAGGTCATAACAGAACAAAATTTTCCAACCGAGATCGCAACTTGTTTTGAACTGCTTGACCTGATACGAAAGGAAATAATTCGTACGAAAGAAAATCGATCGTTGCCTATTGTCTTAGCCGGAAATTGCTCGGCGACAGTGGCCGTGATCGCAGGATTTAAAAGCAATGATCCTGGCGTGATATGGTTCGATGCTCATGGGGATTGTGAGACGCCGGAAACAACAACGAGTGGTTTTTTGGATGGCATGGGAATACCGATGTTATTGAATCGTTGCTGGGAAAATTTACTTTCCTCGTATAACCTCACTGCATCTTTGAAAAGTGAAAATATTGTATTGATCGGCGCACGCGATCTGAGCAAGTCCGAAGAGCAATTCATCAAAACAAACGCAATTAAATATATCACCGTTGATGCGATAAGGCGCTCAAATATTGAAATCGCAAAAGCTGCCTT
>DASQJI010000176.1:0-1801 GCA_035631175.1 Parafilimonas sp. | reverse complement strand
TGCGCTTAAAGCTCCGCATGGTGAAACACATGGCGCGGAAGATATCTTGGATATCTGCGAGCAAAACCATGTTCCGCTCATACCCTTCTTTTCCATCCTTACTGCGCATAAAAAGAAAGACAATCGCGTTGCAGAAGTTGCATCGAAGTACAATGCCACAGAAGCGCAAATAAATATTGCCTGGTTGCTTCATCGGTCGCCATGGATATTACCTATACCGGGCACATCTTCGTTAAAACATTTTCAAGAAAACATTAAAGCTGTAAATATTCAGCTGACAAAAGAAGACATGGATTATTTGGACTGACGGGTGGCAGTTGAGAGTTGACGGCTGACAGTTGACAGGTGCGCAACACTTAATACCCAATGCCGAGTTCAATAAATCAATATTCAAGTGCAGCTCTGTAGCGCGACGCAACGAGTTGAGAGTTGACGGTTGACAGTTCACGGTTGATAAAACATGTCAATGCCTAAAATACGTTGACCGTTTTTTCAAGTGTTTTTATTTCATTTTTTATAGTCAAATTCAGCCTCGGGGGCAAATGATGATTTTTCTGGTCTAGTTTGGACCCGTTACAAAAGTTGCAAAAATCATCATTTGACAACGAGGAGCCGCCGGCAGGCAACTTCTTTTCAAATGCCTCTGGCGATAATTTTTTTAATGATTGATGAGGCCGGATCCTATTATAGTTATTCACTGCTTTTTCAGTCATTTTAACCAGGGATGAATAATTCTGCGGATTGTATCCTCTCAGATATTGATTCTTAATTGTGCCGTTAACTCTTTCTGCATGAGCATTTTCATAAACAACATCGCACATGCTGTTTTTGATTTTATATGCCCTGGTTAGTTTTAAAAATGCGTTGCAATAATATTGACCACCTCCGTCAGAATGAAAGATAAGACCTGCAGGCGGCTTACGATTGTGCAATGCCATACTTAATGCAGGTATTGTTGTTTGTTCTGTCAATAATTTTTGACTTACAGTAAAGCCTACAATTTTCCTCGAAAATAAATCGATGATAAAAGTGATGTAGTAAAACGTTGAGTCGATCTGATAATAAGTAATGTCGCTGCTCCATGCCTGGTTTATACCTGTAAACTCGACTGCTGCAATTAGATTGGGGAAACGAATTACCCCTCTGCTGTCTGTTGTTCTTCTATAAGATTTGCTTCTTTGCAGCTTAAATCCATGCTCAAAGCATAACCGCTCAAACTTATCTCTACCTATCTTTTCCGGCTGCAGCATTTCATACAGTTGCCTTGCTGCTACTCCGGGATGCTCCTGCCGTAACTCCGTAATAATGGGAAGTAACAGCAATTCTTGCTCATGGTCCCGAAGTTTTCTTCCCATCCTTTGATGAAAAGCTTGTTTACTATACCCGATATATCCGTATATCTTATTCATTTTGTACCTGTGTTCTCCTCTATGCTCCCAATACCAGGTCAGGGCTTCCCAAAACGTTTTTTTTTCAAATCAATGCCATATTGGTCAGAAGCAATTTCCATTTGCTTTTTCAAAAAGTCAATCTCAAATTGTTTCTGACCCAACAACTGTTCAAGCTCAGAAATGTGCTGCCTTAAGGCTTTAATTTTTGCTGTATCACTTTCAGCTTCCACAACCATTTTCACACCTTTCTTTTTCATCAAAGAATATTTGTAAATCCAGTTGTACACTGCCGTATGGCTAACTTCATATTCCCTGCAAATTTCTGAAACAGTAGTAAGTTTCTTATCCAGCTCCTCAACTTTCTTCCTCTTCAAATCTTCGCTAAAATAACGGCTTCTCCTTTTGGACAC
>DASQJI010000175.1:0-3075 GCA_035631175.1 Parafilimonas sp. | reverse complement strand
TCATTCCGTTCTCAAACTTCTCACAGGATTCGCCATGGCTAGTTTGATCGCCTGGAAACTCACCGTTATCAGCGCGATCAAAATTGAAACTATCCCTGCTATCACAAACATCCACCACGTTATATCGATCCTGTACGCATAATCCCGCAACCAGTTATTCATCAGTAGCCAGGCAAGCGGCGTAGCGATGATCAGCGCGATCGCAACCAATAACAAAAATTCCTTTGACAGCAATCCGAACAAAGTTCCTGCACTCGCACCCAACACTTTCCTGATGCCAAACTCTTTCGTGCGTTGTTCCGCAGTAAACATTACAAGACCGAGCAAGCCGAGGCATGAAATAAAAATCGCGAGGAACGCAAAATAATCTGACAGTTGGCTCACCACCTGCTCGCTCTTATACAGGTTCTGATATTCCTGGTCAGAAAATTTGTAAGTGAACGGAAATTGCGGATTCAGCTCTTTACAAACTTTTTCCAAACTTGCCAGCGCCTGTTTGGTTTTACCGGGTTGCGTTCTCACGAGCGCCTCACCCCACTCAATGTTTTCCCCCAATCGAAGTACCAGGGGATTGATCTGCTCATGTAATGAATTGAAATGAAAATCTTTTATCACTCCGATGATCGTTCCTTTTGATCCCCAAAACGTAAGCGGACTACCAACGGGTTTTTTGTACCGTATGATCTTCAAGGCGGCTTCGTTCACGATATAGCCTACGGAATCCGTTGCAAAATCTTTTGAAAAATCCCTGCCCTGCGCCATTTGCGCGTGCATCGTTTTTGTAAAGTCATATCCTACTGCTGCCTGGGTAAACTCAACACCTGAATTGGGATCCTTTCCTACCCACTCAACGCCGCCGGTCCCGTTATTGATTTCCGTGGGATTTTGCGTCATCCGGGTCATGCTTTGTATGCCCGGCATATTGACCGCCTCGTTTTTGAACAACTCGTATTTAGTAATAAGGTCACCTTCGAGCGGAACGTAAATAAGATTCTCGCGGTCGTAACCGAGGTTCACCGACTGCACGTAATCTACTTGCTTGCGTATAACGATCGTGCCGATGATAAGCATGATAGACAGCATAAATTGAAAAACCACAAGGCCGCGGCGAAACCAAAGAGACGCATTGCTGAATTTGACCGTGCCTTTCAAAACACGCACCGGGTTGAATCCTGATAGATACAATGCCGGGTAGCTGCCGGAGATAAAACCTGTTATCAGGATCAGCCCCGCAATGGTGAGCCAGAATTTCGGCTCGCCAAAAGGAAGGACTATTGCTTTTTGCGTTAGCATGTTGAATTGTGGCAGCACCAGCGTTACGATAAGGATCGCAAAAAGCACCGCCAGTGTTACGATCAATAACGCCTCACCAATAAATTGCCTGATAAGCGACGAACGTAATGCACCTACTACTTTTCTTACTCCAATTTCTTTTGCACGCTTTACGGACCGTGCCGTTGTGAGGTTCATGAAATTGATGCACGCGATCAGCAAAATGAAAATGGCCACAATGCTGAACAGTTGCACATATTGAATTCTGCCGCCCGATAATTGGCCGTCTTTGAAATCCGAGTACAGGTACATGTCTCCAAATCTTTCGATACCGAGCCGGGTATAATCATTGGGTGTTTGTTCTTTATTATACTTATCAAGGAAGCGAACGATCTTCGACTCGAATGCTTTCGCGTCCGTCCCATTCCGAAGCATGATGTAGCACGGAGGGCCATTGTTTGTCCATTCTTTCGCCCACGAGTTGCCCGCAAGAAATGCCTGCCAGTTGAGCATGTAATCGAATTTCAGCGTGCTGTTCTTCGGTACATTGTCGAAAACGGCTGCGATCTTGAAGTCCTGGCTGTTTTGATATTTGATCGTTTTTCCGATCGCTTCAGCCGGTGAACCAAAAAAATCTTCAGCCATTTTTTTCGAGATGGCAATATCCGAAGGTGTCTTCAATGCATTTATCGCATTGCCCTCAAGTAAGGGGTAAGAAAACATCTTAAAGAAATCCTCGCCGGCATGATTTCCATTTTCTTTGATGATCTTGTTGTTCGCTTCGAAAGTGCTCAGCTCATTCCACGCGTAGTTAGTAGCATATTGTACTTCAGGTAGAACGCGTTTCATTTCTTCAGCCATCACGCCCGGCGTTCCGTGAAAGGCGCTCCATACGCCATCGTGATTTTGGCGCTCGTATACACTGTATAACTGGGAACCATTCTTATGGAATGCATCTATGCTGTATTCATCGTTTACCCACAACATGATCAGCAGGCTGCAGGCCAAACCGAGGGCGAGACCAAAAATATTTATCAGGGAGAACGCTTTGTTCTTCCACAGGTTCCGCAGTGCGGTCTTGAAATAATTGGGGAACATGTTGTTGATTTGCGATTTACGAATTACGATCTACAATTGCAGATTGGCGATTGCAGATTGCAGAATGACAGTTTAGCATTTATGATTGACAATTTTGTTATCTCCTTTGTTTTGTTCATCAGTCAATGATATCACGCTTCTGCCTTCTCTTCGATCGCAGCTGCGTCATTTTTATCTTTTGTTCTGGTTAATAATATTAGCAAAGCCACCAGGCACATCAGAGATGCGCCCACGAGGAAGGCGGACGAATTTAAACTTGCGGCTGCGCCTTTCTCTCTTACAACAGCCACCAGAAGATCATAGTTAGACATAGCTTGCAGTTTTTAAGATTTACGATTTAGGATTAGGATTCCAGATTGGCGATTGCAGATTGCAGATTTGCCACGCATTCATCACTCATTACTCATCACTCATTTCGTTACTGGGGCTCTTTCACCCGCAACAGCCATTCACGATTCACCATTGACCATTCACCTCATCATTCCGTTCTTAAACTATCTACCGGGTTCGCGATCGCAGCTCTTACTGCCTTAATGCTTACAGTGATCAACGCGATCGCAACAGTGATCAACGCCGCTACCACGAATATCCACCACTGCAAAGGCGTGCGGTATGCGAAGTTTTCAAGCCAGTTGTGCATCGCGTAATACGCAACTGGTATCGCGATGATCGCTGCGAGCAGCACGGGCTTCAAAAGGTCTTTCG
>DASQJI010000174.1:0-9196 GCA_035631175.1 Parafilimonas sp. | reverse complement strand
AAGTACAACAGTCGGCGTGTCTCCGTAAGCCCACCCATAAGATGCTGAAAGTTCCACAGCGTGCTCGTAAGTCCGCGAACCCATTACATAGCAGTCAATAGTTTTCAGGAACTCCTCGGTGTTTTCCTGGGCAATTCCATTCTCGTAGTGGTCGGATGTATCAAACCATGAAACACTGTTATCTTTTTTGGCAATCATTCCGTCAAGGCTTGACACCATGTGTATGGTTATTTTAAATGTATCGCTCGCCATTTGTTGGTGGACTTTTTTCAGCTTCTAAAAATATTTGTGTAAGTGATCACTGTTTAAACATGCATCGATGAAGTTAGGTGAATCGAACGAGCGCAAATGCATGCCTTTGGCTCCGGGTTCATACTTCCCTTCAATATCAGCGTCGACGTCCTACGTTAGGATTTCCACATATCCTTCTGTTCCGTTTACGCGAATTGTTTGCCCGTCGTGTATGCGTTTGGTAGCATTTTCCACTCCGACCAGTGCAGGCAATCCATATTCACGCGCGATCACTGCTCCGTGCGTCATCAGTCCACCGACTTCGGTGACCAATCCCTTTATTGATAAAAACAATGGTGTCCAACTCGGATCCGTAAAGGAGGTGACCAATATATCTCCTTCTTCCAGTTCAGCGTGTTCTATGCTCGGGATCACGCGTGCTCTTCCCTCTACAACGCCGGAAGAAACAGCCAGGCCAACAATAGCATTTGCCGGCAGATGTTCTCGTTTATATTGTCCATTAACGATTTCTCCATCAGACGTTATAACCCGCGGCGCAGTTAGCTTTTCAAATCTTCTATACTCATCTTTTCGTTTGCTAACGAGCTCCTGGTCTATTGTATTGCGACGTATTACATCACCCAGTTCCTCAAAGGTGAGATAGTATATATCTTTTTTATCACGAATAACGCTTGCCCGGGCAAGCCGTTCAGCTTCTTTCAGCAAAGCCTGCTTGTAAACGAAGTATCGACTTACAATGCTGTATTTTGGATATTCGCGGTAACCAGAAAGATTTCGAACGAGGTCGATCATTCGTTTTGTTTGTTTTACTTTTTCGTCGCCATCCGGTAATTGACTCAACCGGCGCAATAAGTCTTGTTCCTTTTGCGATGCTTGTTGTTTTCCTTGCTCAAATTTCCGTTTGCTTTCACCGCGTGACAAATTTTTGATGTTATTTAGAATTAAGGGAATGATCGTAACAGGTTTCTCGCTCCACCTCGTCCTCGTTATATCTATTTCACCGGCGCAACGCATGCCATACCTGTCCAGAAAATTATTGATAGCGTGATGAGCTTCTTTTCCTCCATTAAACATCCCGAGCTCATTCAAAAAGTTATCATCTTTTACATGCTGTAAATATTCTACTACCTGCGGATATGGACGAATCACATCGGCTACCTCCAATAGCTCAAGACCCATCTCCGACGTAACATTGTTCGGCACGGATTGAGAGAGTACGTCCGCCACATTTTTTTCGCCTAACCATTCATTCATTTTTTCGTTGATCCATGCCGAAGCGTTCATTGCGGTCATGATCACGCCAAAACTTTCTGGGTCAGATAAACCTTTCCGAAGTTCTTGCCTGTCTTCCAGGATAAAATCAATCAGCGCGGTTCCCGATTTCGTTTCGATATTTTGTTTTAACGCTTCTATAGATCTTTCACTATTCCTGATCAAAACCGAAACAATTGCCGGATCATATTCTTTTAGTGTTTTAAAATCCGGGGGCGGATCTTGATTGCTTTTGCCGGAAGCCTCTTCTTTTGCATCATCCGAAAATGATTTTATGATGTCTCCGCGTTCTATGATCGTCGTCAATGCATCTTTTATAAGCGGATCCGACTTTCCGAGCACATCCAACATATTCGCTCTCGTCGCAGGTGAAGAAAGGATGTCCGCAACATCAACAAACAATCGTCCGCCGGCAGTATACATTGGGCGCGCAGCAGTTAGCTGCCATACGGATATGCCCAGTGGCTTCATCGCATCCGTCATCATTTGCTGATGTCCAACAGAAACGTAAACGTGATTTTCCTGATCATTTGTTTCGGGAATAGGAAACAAAGTCGTGATCGGACGGCTTTGAACGATATAAAAGTTGTTATCGTGCAAACACCATTCGATGTCCTGTGGCGAACTGAAATATTCTTCGATCTTTCTGCCGATGTTTTCAAGCCGTAAAATTTCTTCATCCGCCAATGCTTGATTGTCGTGGTCTTGCGGCGCGAGCGGCAGTTCATTGGTACCGCCATCTTTTAGCGCATAAATAGCCAGCTTCTTGTTGGAAATTTTCTTATCGATGATCTCGCCGCTTCGTACTTTATAATTGTCAGCATTTACAATTCCGGAAACAAGCGCCTCGCCAAGGCCGAAGCTCGCATCGATCGATAATATTTTCCTGTTGGAAGTGATTGGATCGGCAGTGAACATAATGCCGGCCACATTAGAAAAGATCATCTTTTGAACGATCACAGCCATTTGCACTTTACGATGGTCGAACTCGTTTTGAATTCGGTAGATCACGGCACGGTCCGTAAACAGTGATGCCCAGCATTTGCGGATGTGATGTAGGATTGCTTTCCCGCCAATAACGTTCAAATAAGTATCCTGCTGTCCTGCGAAAGATACTGTTGGCAGATCTTCCGCTGTTGCACTCGATCGTATTGCATATGCATTCTTTTCGCCATGGCTGGTGAGATGGCCACTGATCTCGTCGGCAATGTCAGACGGAATGCTCGTGTCTTCGATGGTGCGCCGAATTTCGCTACTAAGCCGGGTGATCTTTTCACGTTTGTCCGCTATGAGAACTGATAGCTCATCGAGTAACGAGTTGATCATCGGCGTTTGTGCGATGATCCGTTTAAAAGCTTTAGTGGAAATACAAAACCCATCCGGTACCTTAATTCCTTCGATCATGCAAAGTTCCGCCAGGTTTGCGGCTTTACCGCCAACAAGGCTGAGTTTTGTTTTGTCGATCTCCTGAAAAGTCAGCACATATGAATTCATGCGTTCAACAGTTTTTCTGTGATGATCAAATTCGGTCGTGCAAAAAAATTTTCTCCAAAAATATTTGTCATCATTAAGCCGAAAATGCTTTTGATACTATATTTTTTAAATGCAACAATAGTTATTGCAATCGCGTTATCCAATTAAATAGTTGATGTTTGGACTTATCGATTAAATATGTTTTTTGGAAGCGCCATCGGCTGAAGAGTTTGTTGTGGTGGCGATATTTCTTATTGGGTCAATTCTTCAATAGCGTTTTTTAAATGCGGAAACTGCCCGATCAGGTCTGCTCTTTTTGCCAACTCGAAATCTGCAAAATCAAAGCCTGGAGAGACAACGCAACTCACAAGCGAAAATCCTTTTGCATTCTTAACCCGCGCAGCAAACCACGTGTTTGCCGGAATTCTCACCTGCGGAAATTGCTGTTCAATATTATTGCCGAGCGTGATCGTTGTTAACTGCTCTCGCTCAATTAATACTATTTCCAGCGGTTCGCCTGCATGAAAAAACCATAATTCATCTGACCGGATACGATGGAAAAGAGATCTGTCTTCATCCTTCAGCAAATAATATATCGCAGTGCTTAAATTTCTATCTTCGTTTCTGTCATTAACAATGACATGATCAGATCTGTATGTTTCTCGGTAGAACCCGCCTTCGGGATGGCGTGTTAGTTTCAGTTTATCGATTATATTCTGCGCACTCATATTTACCGGGGACTGACATGAAGTTACGGATAGATTAGAACGTAATGGAAGGAAAACTTGCCTGGGATTTACAAAGAAAGAGCTACGCAGTTTGGTTTAATTGTGTTGCAGCATTCAATTTTTTAAGATGCACGCAAACACGCCTCATCTTTGAAAGCAGAAAATAAAATTTGCAATACCGTCATCAACTTATATCAGGATCATCGTATTTTACTTGTTATGTAAATAGGTTTTTAATATATTTATAAGCATACCTCCTATTGATGACAAACTTTTGTCGCTTCGTTCTGCTTTGTTGCAGTCTGTTAAATGTCTCGCGGGCAGAGGCTCAAAGACCTTATAATGTAATTTTTATTATCGTAGATGATATGAGCATCGCAATTGATGCATTTGGAAACCCACAGGCGCCTTCGCCAAATTTCCAACGTTTAATGCAGCATGGTGTTCTGTTTAAAACAACATACGTTTCATATCCTCTTTGCGAACCGAGTCGCACAGCGTTGTTTAGTGGAATACGGCCCGACACAAACGGTGTCGTTAACAATGGAACAACTAACATCCGGTGGAAGCTTGGTTCTGATTTCAGGTTCTTCCCTGAATATTTTCATGATCATGGGTACCGGACCGAGGCCTTTGGAAAAGTTGGTCCCTGCGGAGAAGAAGACCAAATATCCTGGGATCACATTTTTAAAGCCGACCATGAGGAAGGCCATTTCGATCACGTTCCTACATGGTGGATTGATACAAGCGCGAAGACGTTTACAGGCACGATGGGCGGCATAAATGTTGATTCATTAAGTGTAAAAATCGATCATCCTGCGGCAACTCCGTATTTATATGCGCTTGGGCTTTCCACGCACAACGCCTTCACTCCTATTATGGACTCCTGGAATATGACCGGCGATTCAACAGGTACCGAACTAGTGCCGCTTGACAGGTATGGTACAAAGACAAATGTGAAAGGCTATCAATCCGCACTTATTAAGCTACCCGGTGGTCCGCCTGATGATATTTCAGACATACCGGCTCCGGCGTTCAACAAAGATTTTTATCCGCAGTACACTGACCAGCAGGTGCGCGATATCCGACATGCATATTTTGCCGAATTGCTTGAAGCGGATATGAATCTAAAAACGGTGATCGATGAACTGGACAAAACAAATGCGTGGGAAAATACTGTGGTCGTCTTTTGTTCCGATCACGGTTTAATGATGGGCGAGCATGGGGGGCTGTTTTTGAAAAATACATTGTTTGAAGAAGCGCTAAGAATACCTTTTGTCGTATGCGCGCCGGGCAAATTGCGGGGGGCGGTTTGCGAGCAACCGGTGGAGATGATCGATTTGTATCCTACCCTTGTTGAGCTTTGTGGATTACCGCTGAAGCGAGGCATGCAGGGCGTAAGCCTTGTTCCGCTTCTGGAAAACCCGGATATTCCGTTGCACGACGCTGTCTTTTCTCAACGTGCGCTCGATCTTGACAAGGCTAAGTATGGAGATCCGCAGGCAAGGGCAGTGAGAACAGTCAAATATCATTATAACAACTGGGGGGATTTTGGGGAAGAGTTGTATGACATCCAAAACGATCCTCATGAATATACAAACCTTGCAAGTGATCCCGCATATGCAGCCGTATTACAAGACATGCGTAAACTTCTTGCAGAGTTTATGGGAGCGCATGAACCGGTGACGCAGCCACTGTTTGTCTTCCCGAATCCTGCTACCGGTACGGTTACCATTAGTTATCACAGCATAACACGGGCTAACGTGCATTTAAAAATTTATGATGCAGTCGGGAAACTGGTGTTTACGAAGCAGGAAGTTGCATCGCCGGGGGAAAACAGATACCAGGTATTTTTAGGCGACTTAAAGACCGGTGCATTTATTCTTCAACTAGATAACGGCGATTCACCACAGCAGGCGAAAATCATCATACAGAGATAACGCGATACAGCGTCCTTGGTGGAATTATTCAAGGGCTACCCAAATGCTCTCGGCAGAGACAAGCTTGATACTTAACATCTACCTTGCATTCATGGTAATAACAGATCTCACCATAATAGCACAAGAATCGGTTACGAAAGAAGAAGAAAATTTTGTTTTGGGCGAGATCTTAAAAAATAAGAACAGCGATGAAATTGATGAATTGGTTTTTCAATTGAATGAATCGATTTCGTCTCAAATTGATTGCACGCAATGCGGAAACTGTTGCAGGAGTCTGATGATAAATATAGACAGCGACGACACGCAAAGATTGGCCGCACACTTGCATACCTCAACAAAAAAATTCGAAAAAAAATATATTGAACATTCGGGTGAAGGAACGCTGGCCGTAATGAACGCGATTCCGTGTAATTTTCTTCATGAAAATAAATGCAGTGTTTATGCGGCGCGACCGAAAGAGTGCAGAGAATTTCCGGCATTACATCACAAAGGTTTTACCGGGAGGCTATTCGCAATCTTTATGCATTATGGTCGTTGCCCGATCGTCTATAATGTTATTGAATCCCTGAAAACGAAGATTGCGACCAGTGATGAAACCTCATTTGCAGATTATTGATCTCGCTCACGTTTCACGGCATGCTCGCGGACTATTGGCTTAGCAGCATCACGTTGTCAAATAAAGTCGACCACGTTACGAGCTCGGTGGCGCCCGCCGAAACCTGGATGACAATCAGATCTCCGGCCCCAATATGCACTGGTGATAATACTGCATGGATCTTCCAGGTAGTATTCGTAAATTGTTTTTCCGCAAGTATGTTGTCCTTCGTCGTATTGGTTGCGGATATAGATCGCTTGATCAGTCGGATATAGCCGCCACCAAGCGCATTAGTTGAGTTATTCACCACCCTGGTTTCACTCTTGAACTTCAACTGGTAGTTGCCCGAGTCAAGCTTAACAGAATGTTCCGCATAACCCTGCTGCGGGATCCAGCCGGGCGTTAATTGAAGCGACCATACTCCACCGCCGGGCGGCACATCTTTAGAAAAGCTGTAGTTGGGACTTTTCCAACCTTGAAGGCTTGTATCATAATTATTATTCTCAAAGCTGAACTGGTACAGGATCTTGCCTTTCACATCGCTGATCTCCGGACCGGTGGTGATCATCGAATCATCCACTGATTTTTGACATCCGGAAAAAAATATTTGGACAGCAAGCAGGGAAAGCACCAGATAGGCGGAACATTTCATGACAGTATTTTTTTGTTTGGCTTTGAAATTATGCAAAACGTTGCATGCAATTGGGCACTTTCCTAACACAACAAAATGCGAACTCATGATGCGGAGTAGAATCGATCATGGAAGGATAGTTGTTTTCGCATTTCAATCCCGGGTGGAAAGATTTATTTATTGGCCTCTAAATTACTTACAGCAGATGCCCGGTCGGGGCCGAGCATGACGGCGGCGTGGTGCCATATCTTCCGGAAGCAAACTAGCTTAACAGAATTTTTCGTGGTCGATCTTAATGGCACAACACGTTTAAATATTGAGTATTGATCGTTGCCGGGTTCTCACTCTCCGCAGTCATCTACTAATCCCGACTGGTCTTTTAATTTCTTTTATACCAGATGCTTGCAAACTTATCTGTAAGCAAAAAATTCTTGAAACGGTCGCTGAGTATATTTTCCCCCACATCCGTGGCATGAAGCCCGTCTACAGTATCACTGTCCTGCCAGGTAAAACCATCCTGTCGCGGAATATTTGTTCCATCCGCCCATTGGTACCAACCCCAGGTAAGCAGAGGAGCGACAGCATTGGCTCCTTTATATTCTGTGCCCGGCACACCGTTGATCTGGTCCTCAATGGCGAATTTCGTCGCCCAACCATTATAATATGGACAAGGTTCTCTATTCGTAGTCTGCTTAAGATCATGGGTCTCCGAGAATGTTGTGGTCCTGCCAAGGAAATAGACTAATTTCAGATTCTTAAATTTCATCTTACAAGCCCGCATTGCCGCTTCAATATCATTTTTAGCCTCGTACGGACGATCAGGAAAGCTTATTACTTGTGAAGAATCTTCCGACTCTATATAGATGACCTGCACCTCTTCAGGCGTTGCTGTATTTGTTGAAATTGCGTCGAAGACTAAAGTCCAATAAGGGTCGTTTGGATTAGCGATGCTTTGAAATGATCCGGTGGCATGGCCGTCGGAGCAATCGATTAATTTCAAAAAAGGATTAGTAGAAGTGTCATTCTTGGTTTTTATTTTTAAAGCACGCATCATGTGTCCGGCCGTGCTGCCTCCTAATGAAATTAAAACAATTTTACCAACCGTTGAATCTACTGCGCCAATATTATTCAGCGGCCTGATAGCCGAAGCAAAACTTTTCAAATCCTTCTTGTATTGCAGCGTTGGATAGTTAAGTCCTCCGGGATACAACCCGCCGGTAATCCCAAAATAAGTTCCGGTTCCAAGGTCGGTAAGTGCAACTTTTACTGTATCTGTAAATTCAGCAGCACTATTATTCATCACTCCCGATCTTATGGGCTGGTTATCCATTTTGCTACAGGCGGAAAATGCCAGCATCAGCAGTGCGGAAAGTTGATTCGCTTTCATACAAAGAGATTTTGATCATGATTCAAAAAAACGCCTCAAGAGTTTATCATTTTTTCACATCATGACACAAAAATCCACTTCAAAAAAGGTGAAATCAATGTACGTTTCGCTACATCTGACGGATGTAAGGACGATTTATTTCTCCGTTATTTAACGGGTTTACATTTTTTATACTTTAACTGTAAAAACAAATGAGTGAAGTAAAACTGCCCGGCATGCGTAGCTGATTAACGTTGATGTTTCGCCGCGTTTCAGAAGGTGGACAGCGCCGCATGAATGGATCCGATGTTGATCTGCCTTAGTAAAACTCATCCTTGTGCTAAGGCTGATAATATATCTTGTTTCATTCAGAGCGCGAGGTGGTAAACAAAGTATAGGCTTCGGTCGGCCCCATCTAAGGTTCTTACAGAGACCGCAGGCAGATCTCAAGTTGAATATTGATCTATTGAATATTGACTATTGAATGTTATCAACTGTGAACTGTCAACCGTCAACTCTCAACTCGTTGAGTCGCGCTACAGAGCTGCACTTGAGTATTGATTTATTGGATATTGGGTATTGAGTGTTGCGCACCTGTCAACTGTCAGCCGTCAACTCTCAACTGCCACCCGTCAGTCCAAATAATCCATATCTTCTTGTGTCAGCTCAATATTTACAGCTTTAATATTTTCTTGAAAATGCTTTAACGAAGATGTGCCCGGTATAGGTAATATCCATGGCGACCGATGAAGCAACCATGCAATGTTTATTTGTGCTTCTGTGGCATTGTACTTCGACGCAACTTCTGCAACGCGATTGTCTTTCTTTTTATGCGCAGTAAGGATGGAAAAGAAGGGTATGAGCGGAACATGGTTTTGCTCGCAGATATCCAAGATATCTTCCGCGCCATGTGTTTCACCATGCGGAGCTTTAAGCGCA